>CAVCAV010000001.1:0-39418 GCA_963600165.1 Christensenella sp. UBA1685
TTAGGATACATGCCTCTCACGCATGGTATACGGGTTCGATTCCCGTAGGCGCTACAGAAAGTACAACCGCTGATTATCGTTTGATAATCGGCGGTTTTGTTTGTTTGGCATTTCCAAATAACGACACCACCAGTTTTACACTTTGGGGTTTGAGCGAAGAACGGCCTGAAAGGCCAGCACAACATAGCCCAGGGTGTCGCTTCGCTTACCCTGGGCTATGTTGTGCTGGCCTTTCAGGCCGCTCGCCGCGCTTAACGCTTTTGCCTAACATATACTCCAAACGTCACCGACAACGGAACCAATTCAATATCACGAAACATCCCAAACCCAAACAAAACGGGGCCGCACCAATGAAGGCGCAGCCCCGTTTTGTTTTTGGTCGTTTTTATTATTCTACTCCATCAAACGCTCGGAGCTTCTGATGTCGCGGTATTTATACACAAACCAGAGCGTGCTCAGCACTACCACCGCTGCGGACACACCGAGGCCAAGGGGCACGGGAAGCCCGAAGGTGATGTCGGCCACGAGAAGGAACGTGGTGCACACCATGGTCATGAACAAAGCCGGCACGAGCGAAATGAGGAACGGCTTGTGCTGCTGCGTCAGATAGACGGTGATGGCCCAAAGGGTGAACACCGAGAGCGCCTGGTTGGCCCATCCCACATAGCACCAAAGCGTGTTGAAACCGTTGGGATTGGTTATCTGCCACACGAGCATGCCGAACGTCACGAGGAACACGGGGATGCAGATGTATAGGCGGTTGAGATGGGAACGCTGGTCCAAGTGGATGGCCTGCGCAATGATCATACGGGCCGAACGGAGCGAAGTGTCGCCCGTGGTGATGGGAAGGGCAGCCACACCGAGGAGCGCCAAAATGCCGCCGAACGTGCCGAGCCAGTCCTTGCACACGAGGTTCACGATGAGCGGAGCGGACGTGGTGTAACCCGTAGCCTCAGCGCCGGCGAGCGTTTCGTAGCCCGGCTGGGGAGTGCCGTAGAAGAACCACATGCCTATCGTGGCCCAAACCACAGCCACGAGGCCTTCCGTAACCATTGCGCCGTAGAAGATGGGGCGCGCTTTGCGTTCCGATGCAATGCAGCGCGCCATCATGGGGCTTTGCGTGGCGTGGAAACCGCTGATGGCACCGCAGGCGATGGTGATGCAGAGTGCGGGGAAGATGTCTTCCGTGAAACTTTCGGGATGGAGTTCCTTGCCTACGTTGCCGAAATGGTTCCAAAGTTCAGGAATGTCGGGAAACTTCACGAAGAGCATCACAATGAGCGACACCGTCATGAACAGAAGGGAGAGGGAAAACAGCGGATATATCTTGCCTATCACCTTGTCGATAGGCAGCATGGTGGCAATGAGGTAGTAGATGAAAATGATAATCATCCACATCATTTTCGTTCCCCATATCTGGCTCAAGATTTCCGAAGGACTGTAGACGAACACGGCGCCCACCATCAGCATAAGGATGACGGAGAACACCAAGAGCGCTACGGCTGCGGGTCTTCCCAAGAACTTTTGGATGAGCGAAGGGAGGTCGAGTCCGTTGTTGCGCATGGAGAGCATACCCGAAAGGTAGTCGTGCATGGCACCGGCAAAGATGCAGCCGAATACTATCCAAATGTAGGCCACGGGACCGAACTTTGCGCCCATCACGGCACCGAAGATGGGACCCGTGCCGGCAATGTTGAGAAACTGAATGGTGAACACCTTCCAATAAGGCATCTTCACGTAGTCCACGCCGTCGGCCTTGCTGATGGCGGGCGTGAGACGGTCGTCAGGGCCGAACACGCGTTCGAGATAACGGCCGTAAAAGATATAGCCTATGACAAGCAAGCACAGGCTAACGATGAATGTATACATAATATAGCGTTGGTTTTATTGTCCGTTTAGAAGAAAAGGGTTCTAAGCGGACGTAAAATTACAAACGTTTTGTTTACGAAAGCGCATTTGCCCTTTCTTTTTGGCAAATGGCGTACAAAAGAAAAACAGAAAGGCCGCACAAACATTACATTCCGCACGTCCGCAAACGGAACGCAGCGGAAGGCGATATTTGTTCGGCCTTGGGCTATCAAATTGACTGTCTGGCGGTTGCGCCCTCTACGGGGGCGAGCTCTCCCGAGCTCGCATGAGCGGCTTTAGGGTGGTTCTATAAATTAGCTTTGTCAGATTTCGGTGCTATTTTTCGTCCAATTTGTTTGTGAACGAAGGAGCATAGCGGGCTATGCGACTGAGCGAACAAACAAATTGGGCGGAAAAGAGCACGAAAGATGACAAAACGCAACTTGAGCGAATTTGACCACAATTCGGTGGTAATTTATAGAACCACCCTTAACCGACGAGCGCCTCGGCGAGTTGCGTAAGCGCCTCTACCGTTGCCGGCTTCACGGTGGACTCTACCGTCACAACGGGGTCGACGAACGTAATGGCTTTCATGCTCTCCATGGCTTCGCGCATCTTCTTGGCTGCCACGGGAGCCCACGACCCGTTCTCTATGAACGCTACCTTGCGGTTTTGGAAGTTCTTCATCTTCAGGTGCTGCAGGAAGTCGTCCATCACGGGCATCACGCCGGCATCGTAGGTCGGCGCTGCGAGCACAAGGCGGTCGTAGCGGAATGCGTCTTCTATAGCCTCAGCCATGTCGTCGCGCCGAAGGTCGCTCACGCTCACTTTCACCTTGCCCGTAGCCTTGAGTATCTCTGCCAGTTTCAGTGCGGCCTCTTCGGTGTTGCCGTGGAGCGAGCAGTAGGCAATGAACACGCCCTCCGTTTCGGGGCGGTAAGCGCTCCAGGTGTCGTAGAGCGAGAGGTAAGGCGTGAGGTCGCCCGTAAGCACGGGACCGTGGAGCGGACAAATGGTCTTGACGTCAAGGCCGGAAAGTTTCTTGAGCACGGCCTGTACCTGCGCACCGTATTTTCCTACAATATTAAAATAGTAGCGGCGGGCTTCGCAGGCCCATCCGTCGGGGTCGTCATAAGAGAGCGCGCCGAACTTTCCGAAAGCGTCGGCAGCGAAGAGTATCTTCTCGGTCTGCTCGTATTCCATCATCACCTCGGGCCAGTGGACCATGGGAGCGGTGAAGAACTGCAGCGTATGGCGGCCGAGCGAAAGGGTGTCGCCGTCCTTCACGAGGAGCGTGCGCTCGGCAGGAAGTTGCACGCCGAAGAAACGCGTGATGAGCTGGATGGCCTTTGCCGTACATACTACCTTGGCTTGCGGCGCCATGTCGAGCAGGCGTTTCACGTTGGCGGAATGGTCGGGCTCCATGTGGCTCACCACGATGTAGTCGGGCTGGCGGTCGCCGAGCTCGCGCTTCAGGTTGGCAAGCCATTCGTCGGTTCGGCGCGAGTCGATGGTGTCGAGCACGGCCACTTTCTCGTCCACAATCACGTAGGAGTTGTAGGAAATGCCGTGGGGTATGACATATTGTCCTTCAAAAAGGTCGAGATCGGTGTCGTCGGCCCCTACGTAGCGGACGGCTTCGGGAAGTTTCATATTTTGCATGATGTAATGTATATATGGAGTTTAAACGTTGATGACGAGTCCTTCGTTCGCCAGTTCAGTATGGGGGAACACCCGGCGCGCTTCTTCAAGCAAACCGTCCTCGCTGAGGTAGCGCGAGGAGAAGTGGCCGATGACGAGGCGCTTGGCTTCGGCCTTGCAAGCCATAAGGGCGGCCTGTTCGGCGGTGGAGTGGAGCGTTTCATTGGCTCGCGCCAGAAATTCCTTGCCGAAGGTGGCTTCGTGGTAGAGCACATCCACGCCGCGCACGTACTCGGCATTTTCAGGCACATAGGCCGTATCGGAGAGGTAGGCGTAAGTGCGCGGTTTGTCCGCCGGAAGCACAAGCCGCTCGTTGGGATAGAAGTCGCCCTCCTCAGTGGTCCAGCCTGCGCCCTCCTTGATGGAGTTGATGGCATAGTAAGGAATGTGGAGGAAGTCTATCATGTCGCGCCGGATGTGGGGAAGCACGGGTTTCTCCTTAAAGACAAATCCGCACGCCGGCACGCGGTGCTTGAGCGGCACGGTGTGTACCTCCACGGAGCGGTCCTCAAAGATGAGATGGCTGCCGGGCTCCTTGGGCAAATGGTGGAACACCACGTCGAAGGCTATGCCTTTGCAGAAGAAGTCGAGCTGCGGACGGAGCAGCGTTTCGAGTTCGGCATGGGCATAGATGTGCATGGGCGAGGTGCGCCCCGCCAAGGAGAGGGTGGACAAGAGTCCTATCAATCCGAATATGTGGTCGCCGTGGAGATGCGAGATGAAGATGTGGGACAGACGGGCGAACTTCTGCCGCGAACGGCGGAACTGCACCTGCGTGCCTTCTCCGCAGTCTATCAAGAAGAGCTTCTCGCGCACGTTGACGAGCTGTGCCGAAGGCCAGTGGCGCAACGTGGGCAGAGCGCTGCCGCATCCCAAGATGTGTACTTCAAACTTTTCCATAAGGCAAAAGTACTGCTTTCGGGAGAAAGGTGTACTTTTGCACGTATAAAATATCGTTTATTTGAATATGCATACACGCGAAGAACAATTGGCGGCATTCGGCCGTTTGCTTGACGTGCTCGACACGCTGCGGGTGAAATGCCCGTGGGACCGCAAGCAAACCAACGAAAGTCTGCGTCCGAACACCATAGAAGAGACTTACGAACTTTGCGACGCACTGATGCGCGGCGACACGAAAAACATCTGCAAGGAACTGGGCGACGTGCTGCTCCACGTTTGCTTCTACGCCAAAATCGGTTCCGAAACGAACGATTTCGACATTGCCGATGTGTGCAACCAGCTTTGCGACAAACTCATCTTCCGCCACCCCCACGTCTATCCGCCCAAGGGCGAGGACTCGAGCCACGTGGAAACGGCCCAACAGGTGAGCGAGCAGTGGGAACTCATCAAACAGAAAGAGAAGGACGGCAACAAGACGGTGCTCTCCGGCGTGCCGGCAGCTTTGCCCTCGCTCATCAAAGCCTACCGCATTCAGGACAAGGCGCGCAACGTGGGCTTCGACTGGGAAGACCGCTCGCAGGTGTGGGACAAGGTGAAAGAGGAAATCAGCGAATTCGAAGCTGAGGTGGAACACATGGACAAGGCTAAGGCCGAAGCCGAATTCGGCGACGTGATGTTCAGCCTCATCAACGCTGCCCGCCTTTTCAAAATCAATCCTGACAATGCGCTCGAGCGTACCAACCAGAAGTTCATCCGCCGTTTCAACTACCTCGAAGCGCACACCTTGAAGCAAGGCCGCCAACTCACCGACATGACGCTTGCCGAGATGGACGAAATATGGAATCAGGCCAAAGCCCAAGAAAAAGCGGAGGAAGAGAAGTGACCGTAAGCCCATCGCCGTTGTCCTCCCCCGCCCCATCCCCCACGTTAGAAGGAGGAGCCGCAGAAGTGATGTTCCGCGCTCCGCATTCCGCCACATACACGCGCCTCGTTCAGCACGCACGTCCACGGACGTTTCTTTCGCTCGACGAGGTGCCTGCATGCAGCGGCTACCTTGTTGTGCCCTTTTGCGTTACGGCCAGCACACCCATTATTCTTATAGAACCCGACGAAGTGAGCGTGAAGCCGCTCGAAGTGGCAGCGAACGCCGCAACGCACGAGGCGAGCGACGACGCGGAAACGCAGCGCGCACAATATGCCGGCTCGTTCCGCACGGCACACGGCAGTCTGCTTCGCGGCGATGTGGACAAAGTGGTGCTCTCGCGCCGTTTGAATCTTCGTTGGCAGGGCGATGTTGCGCTTACGCCCGAGCACATGTTCTTCAAGGCTTGTCAGGACAATCCCAATTGCTTCGTTGCTCTGTGGCAAACGGAGCAGACGGGCCGTTGGCTCGTGGCCAGTCCCGAACCTCTGCTTGAGAAGAGCCACCACACTTGGGGCAGCGTGGCCTTGGCCGGCACCATGCCCCACAGCGAAGGTTCGGAGAACGCTTGGAGCGCGAAGAACGTGGCCGAGCAGGCCATTGTGGCCGATTTCATTCGCGAACAGCTCTGCGCCTGTGCCGACCACATTGAACAGTCGCCTTCCTTCTCGCTCGTTACGGGCAAGTTGCAGCACATCTGCACGCGTTTCCGTTTCACACTTCCTTCGCCGTCGGCCATGTTCGGCTTGCTCAAGCGTCTCCACCCCACCCCGGCCGTTTGCGGCATGCCGCGCGAAGCGGCGCTGAGGGTGATAGAAAAAGCGGAGTGCCAGCCGCGCCGCTACTATGCGGGATTCAGCGGTCCGCTGGGCTTGCAAGGAGAGACGCGCCTCTATGTGTCGCTGCGCTGCATGGAATTCTCAGACAGCACTGCCACGCTCTATGCCGGCGGCGGCATTATGCCGGAAAGCACAGAGGAGGAGGAATGGGAAGAAACGTGCCGCAAGATGCAGCCGATGCTGCATTGCTGCAGGTAGAGATAGAAGTTATTTTACATTTTACGCACAGCATATGTGACTCCTCTGGTAAGCCGTGTAGAACGCGACGTTCCAAACGTCGCCTCCATGTGCGGCACAAGGCGCCCACATTTGCACATTTGCACATTCGCATATTTGCACATTAACACCATGTACTGCGATACACCACAAGTCAACCAACTTACTTCACTGCTCATAGCCCATGATATCTCGGACATCGTGGTATGTCCCGGCTCGCGCAACGCAACCATTGTACACAATCTGCACCGTGTGGGAGAGAGACGCTTTACGCTCCACCCCGTTACGGACGAACGCAGCGCGGCATTTGTGGCCCTGGGCATGGCGCTCGTCACAAGTACCCCGACGGCCGTTTGCGTCACCTCGGGCTCGGCGCTTTTGGGCTGCATCCCCGCTGTGGCAGAAGCTTACTACCGCCACATTCCCCTTCTTGTCATTTCGGCAGACCGTCCGGAAGCGTGGATTGGCCAGATGGACGGACAGACGCTGCCGCAGAACGGTGCGCTCCTGCCTTATTGCCCGACGTGGCAAATTGGTCCCGTGAAGGACGAGGAAGACAGTTGGATGAACAACCGCCGTATCAATGCGGCTCTGCTTTCGCTCAGCGACAAAGGCGGCCGCCCCGCCCACATCAATGTGAGCATTGCCGAACCGATGTTCAGTTTCACCACGCCCCGTCTGCACATAGAACGGGCAATAAAGAAGCGGACCGTTTACAGCGAGACGCCTCTTCCCAAGGAAGTCATCCGCACCATAGCCGAAGCGCGTCTTCCCGTGCTGCTCATTGGCCAGGACGATTCGGGAATTGCCAGTTACCATGCGGAACGCCTTGCAAACAACGGACAAATGCTTGTGCTTCCGGAACTCATAGCCAATGTGGCCGGCAACCACAGGCTCCACGCCTTCGATTCGCTTGACGGATGGGAAGAGGAACTTATGCCTGACGTGGTGGTGCAGTGCGGCGGCAACTTCGTGCACAAGCATTTCAAGTCGGTGCTTCGCAAAAGCAACTGCAAAGTGATACGCATCGGCGAGGACGACGAACTGTGCGACACGTTTTGCCATCTTTCCACCTGGATGGAATGTTCGCTCCTCTATGCGCTGCCTCAGCTTGCCGACAACCTTCCGCGCCACAATGCGGCAGTGGAACGTGCGGCACAACTTCTTGACGCATTGTGGGAAGCGGAGAAGAAAGAGACGACGGACAATGCATTAACGGCCGTGACGGCTCTTGATGCGTTGAGCCGCGAACTGAAGAAGTGCGACAGCGAGGGCACTCTCTACACGCTCCACTTGGCCAACAGCACTTCGGTGCGCGCCGCAGACCTCGTGTTCGACTCCGGCAAATTTCCCGTCCACTGCAACCGCGGCACAAACGGCATAGAGGGAAGTCTGTCTACGGCGGTGGGCTTCGCTATGAAGTTGCCGTGCCTTAACATCCTGGTCATCGGCGACCTGAGTTTCTTTTACGACGTAAATGCACTTTGGAACACGCAACTCCCGCCGAACCTCCGCATATTGCTTCTCAACGACGGGCACGGCGCCATCTTCGACCATCTGCCGGGCCTCTCCGATTCGCCGGCTTCGTACAGATACGTCTCGGCCGGCGGCCAGGAGTACAGGGCAAAGGGCATTGCGGAAGCGTTCCATCTCGACTACCACCACGCCTCCTCGCTCTCCGGCCTTAAGAAAGTGCTCCCCAAATGGCTTTTGGCTGACGATACGGAATATTGCAAACCGCAACTGCTGGAATTGACGCTTTGACGATAAGCATACCACCGATTACAGAACGAAACAATCCCGTCCTCGGTTCGCCGAGGGCGGGATTGTTTCGTTTTGACGGAGGGAAAATATTATTTGCGCTCGAGCTCGCTGAGTTCTTCCATCTTCTTGTTCTGAAGGAACTCGTAGATGCCGCAGAGGTGTTCGCGTACACGGCCGTGACCGAACTCATAGACTTTCGTAACGAGTCCGTCGAGGAAGTCGCGGTCGTGGCTCACGCAGATGAGCGTGCCGTCGAAGTCGGCAAGGGCCTGTTTGAGCACGTCCTTCGTGCGGAGGTCGAGGTGGTTGGTAGGTTCGTCGAGGATAAGGAGATTGACGGGTTCGAGCAGGAGTTTGAGCAATGCCAAACGCGTACGCTCGCCGCCGGAGAGCACCTTCACCTTCTTCGTGGACGCTTCGCCGCCGAACATGAAGGCACCGAGGAGGTCGCGAATCTTATTGCGCACTTCGCCCTTTGCCACGTCGTCGATGGTTTGGTAAACGGTGAGTTCGCCGTCGAGCATAGAGGCTTGGTTTTGGGCAAAGTAGCCTATCTGCACGTTGTGGCCGAGGGTGAGCGTGCCTTCGTGGTCGAGCTGCTGCATGATGCACTTGACAAGCGTGGACTTACCCTCGCCGTTGCGGCCTACGAAGGCCACTTTGTCGCCGCGTTCCACGGTGAGACTCACGCCGGAAAAGATGCGTTTGTCGCCAAAAGCTTTTCCCACGCCGTCCATCGTGACGGGATACTGTCCGCTGCGGGGTGCGGGCGGGAACTTGAGGCGAAGCCGCGAGGTGTCTTCTTCGTCGACTTCCACGAGTTCGAGTTTCTCGAGCATCTTCACGCGGCTCTGCACCTGGAAGGTTTTGGAGTAAGTGCCCTTGAATCGTTCTATGAAATCCTTCGTTTCCTGAATCATCTTCTGCTGTTCCTCCCACTGCTTCATCTGCTGCTCGCGGCGTTCGGCACGGAGCTGGAGATACTGCGAGTAGTTTACCTTGTAGTCGTAGATGCGGCCCATGGTCACTTCGATGGTGCGCGTGGTGATGTTGTCGACAAACTTGCGGTCGTGGCTGATGACCACCACGGCCTTGCCGTTGTTGATGAGGAAATCTTCGAGCCAACCGATGCTCTCTATGTCGAGGTGGTTGGTAGGCTCGTCGAGGAGAAGGACGTCGGGATTCTGGAGGAGCATTTTGGCCAGTTCGATGCGCATGCGCCAACCGCCGGAAAACTCGCTGGTCTGTCGCGAGAAGTCTGAGCGTTCGAAGCCGAGTCCGAGGAGGGTCTTTTCCACGTCTTCCTCGAAGTGGGTCATGTCTATGGCGTAAAACTTTTCGCTCAGCGTGGCCACTTCTTCAATGAGTGCCATGTAGGAGTCGCTCTCGTAGTCGGTGCGTTCGGCGAGCTGGCGGTTGAGTTCGGCTATGTGGGCTTCCATCTCGTGGAGATGGGCGAAGGCCTGCGAGGTTTCTTCGAAGACGGTGCGTCCGTCCTCGGTCATGAGGTGCTGGGGGAGATAGGCGATGACCGTGTCTTTCGGTGCCGACACCTGTCCGCGTGTGGGCGTGCGCACTCCGGCGAGTATTTTAAGGAGTGTGCTCTTTCCCGCACCGTTTTTGCCCATGAGGGCGATGCGGTCTTTTTCGTTTATCACGAACGATACGTCGCTGAACAACGTCGTGCCACCGAATTCCACGGTGAGTCCGTCTGCTGATACCATGTGTGTTGTGTATGTTTCTGGGTATAATATTGTTTTGTCAAGAATTGGAGAACCCCAGTAGGGGGTGTGGGCGACAACGGGCTGAAAGCCCAACACAATATAGCCCAGGGCAAGCGAAGCGACACCCTGGGTTAAGATGTTTAAACGGACATGCGCCCTGAAAGGGCAGCATAATGTCTATTTCAGGCAGATTGTCGCGCACGTGTAGCCAATGTGTTGCCCTTTCAGGGCGCGCAGTCTGTAGGATTGCGGCAACCCAGGGTGTCGCTTCGCTTGCCCTGGGCTATATTGTGTTGGCCTTTCAGGCCGTTCCTCGCGCATTTTTTTGTTCAAGACGCACTTATTTTCCCCCTTAATTCCGCCGCCATCCGTTTGGCTTCCGCACGGGCGGGCTTGCCGGTTTCGGTTCGCGGCAAGGAGCCGATGCGGAAGAAGTGGCGCGGCACTTCGTACTTGCCGAGCGCTTCGCGGCAAAGGGCCGAGAGGGTTTGCTCCATGTCGGCCTCGGCTTCGTAAAGGAGGGTGAGGGCTTCGCCCAAACTTTCGTCTGCAACGGAGGTGAGGACGAAGGGCACGGGAAGCACGGGGGCGAGCTGCGTTTCGAGGGGTTCGAGATGGAGCTTTATGCCGCCTGAGCAGACCACATTGTCGCGCCGGCCGAGTATGCGGAACGTGCCGTCGGGGAGCAGCTCCGCCAGGTCGTTGGTCGTGAGACGTTCGGCACAGACTTTGGGGGCATAGATTTGGAGCGTGCCTTCTTCGGAAAGCGAAACTTCCACTCCGTCGAGGGGCCTGTAGGCGTCGGAGGCGTTGGGGCCGCTGAGGCGCCGAAGGGCGATGTGGGAGAGGGTTTCGGTCATGCCGTATGTGGAGTAGACGGGATTGGGGAAATGCCGCAATTGGCTTTCGAGTTCGGGCGAGATGGCTCCGCCGCCGATGATGGTGCACAACGTGCGGCGCATGACGGAACGGTCGTGCGGATGGCGCAGCGACTCGAAGGCCTGCATGGGGGTGATGGCGGCAAAGTCGGGGGCCTGGTGGAGCGTGGCGAACGGACGCGAGGTGGGCGCCACGGGAATGAGCTGCAGGTTGCCGGCGAAGGTGCGCACGAGCATCATTTGTCCGGCAATGTATTTTAGGGGCATACAGAGCAGGGCGGTGTTTCCTTCTGAAAGTCCGAGGGCGCCGAGGGTGGTGAGGGCACTGTCCCACATGCGCACTTTCTCCACTTCCATCTGCTTGGGCGCTCCCGTGCTGCCGGAGGTTTGCACGGTGACGGTGGGCGTAGGGGTTTGCCAACGCTGGGTGAACTCGTCTATCTCACGTAGAAACTCGCGCTGTTTGGGTTCGCCGTACCACAGGCAGTCGCCTTCTATGCGGAGGGGTGCTTTGTCGAAGTTTTCCACAAAGAGCTGGCCCGTGCCGAGTCCCTGGGGGAAGGTGGTTTCGCCGTCGATGGCGGCACACCATTGGGCAATGGCATTGAGACCTACATTTGACTCGAGGGCGGAAGTAATCCACGACCCTATGCCGCGCTCCCTTGCAAGGGCCATCCACTCTGCGGCACCGGTGAGTCCGCCGTGGAGGGTGGGCTTGAGCACGACGTACTGCGGACGGATGGTTTCGAGGAGCTGCACTTTGCGGTCGAAGTCGTTCACGCCAATGAGTTCTTCGTCGAGGGCGATGGGGATGGGGGTGTCGGCGCATAGCCGCGCCATGTCGTCCCACTGTCCTTGGCGTATGGGCTGTTCTATGCTGTGGATGTCAAAGGCGGCGAGCTGCTGAAGGCGGCGGGGAGCGTCGGCGGGCGAGAATCCGCCGTTGGCGTCGACGCGGAGTTCTATGGTCTCTCGGCTGTAACGGCTGCGCAGTCGGCGAAGGAGTTCGAGTTCGCTGTCGAAGTCGATGGCGCCGATTTTTATTTTTACACAACGGAAACCTTTCTCAAGCTTCTCTTCCATGCGTCGGCACATCTCGTCGAACGTGCCCATCCACACGAGTCCGTTGATGGGTATGCCGCGCTTGCCGCGAGTGAAGTCGGAAGGATAGAGCCGCAGATAGTCGCCGCCGATGGAGCCTGCCGCGGAACGGAAGGCGCATTCGAGGCCGAAGAGCATGGAGGGGAGATGGCGGAGCTTGCGGGAGTCGAGGTTCTGGGTGCGCTCCACTTCGCGACACACTTCGCGCAGACGTTCTTCGTAGTGTTCGTCGTAGTCGCAACTGAGGTCGTGGAGCGGGGCGCATTCGCCGAGTCCGGTGAAAGGAAGCTGCGGGTCGGTGGACTTCATGACGATGTACCACACGCGCCGCTCGTGATATACTCCGCGCGAAGTGCCTGCCGGTTGCTTGAACTTGAGCGTGCGGGGCACGACGCGGAGGGAAAAGGGAAGGAAATGCATGGAATAAATGTGCGAATGTGCAAATGTGCGAATGTGCAAATGAATTGCGCCTTGTGCCGCATATAGGAGCGAACGATGGAGTGAACAATGGGGCGAACGATGGGGGCGAAGTCTCCTGACTTCGCTTGCGCGATATGAGCATTATTCAAAAAAAGAAACCATACTCGCTCAAGCGAGCTCAGGAGAGCTCGCCCCCATCGTTCGCTCCATCGTTCGCCCCCATAGAAAAACTTACGGCAACTTCGGGAACTTCGAAAAGTCGGGCTTGCGCTTCTCGAGGAATGCGCGGCCGCCTTCGTGGGCTTCGTCGAGCATATAGTAGAGCATGGTGGCGTCGCCTGCCAGCTCCTGTATGCCGGCCTGTCCGTCGAGTTCGGCATTGAGTCCGGCCTTTATCATGCGGAGTGCGAGGGGCGAACGTTCCATCATGGTCTCGGCCCATTCCACCACTTCGTCTTCAAGGCGGTCGAAGGGTACAACCTTATTGACCATGCCCATACGCTCGGCTTCTTCGGCAGAGTACTGACGGCACATAAACCATATCTCGCGGGCCTTCTTCTGACCTACGATGCGGGCCAGATAAGATGCGCCGAAACCGGCGTCAAAGGATCCTACCTTGGGACCGGTCTGGCCGAAGATGGCATTGTCGGAAGCAATGGTGAGGTCGCACATAAGGTGAAGCACATGGCCGCCGCCGATGGCATAGCCGTTGACCATGGCGATGACGGGTTTCGGAAGGGAACGTATCTGCTTCTGCACATCGAGCACGTTGAGACGGGGCACGCCGTCGCCGCCTACATAACCGCCGCGGCCTTTCACGTGCATGTCGCCGCCGGAACAGAAGGCTTTGTCGCCGGCACCGGTGAGCACGACCACACACACGTCCTGTGCCTCACGGCAATAGCGGAGGGCGTCGCTCATCTCCGCCACGGTGAGGGGAGTGAAGGCGTTGCGGTAACGCGGACGGTTGATGGTGATGCGGGCAATGCCGCCGTAGAAGTCGAAAAGTATTT
Organism: Christensenella sp. UBA1685; assembly: GCA_963600165.1. Classification (GTDB taxonomy): domain Bacteria; phylum Bacteroidota; class Bacteroidia; order Bacteroidales; family Bacteroidaceae; genus Alloprevotella. The sequence goes on from CAVCAV010000001.1 coordinate 13,327, forward strand.
CTTTGTACGCTTTGATGGTTGTCCAGTTTCGCATATCTGTAAAGTAGTATTGAGTTGACGTTTTGCCGCATACGTTTGCGGACGGACGCAAAGTTAGCGCTATTTTTTTGAATGGATGATATATGAAGGCGCAGCGCATGGGGGCGGCGCTTCGCGAATGTTCAAATGTGCAAAAGTGCGAATGTGCAAATGTGCTGCGCCTTGATTAGCGAATGAAAGCGCAGCGCATGATAGTGAAGCGCATAGGGGGCGAACGATGGGGGCGACGACTCCCGTCGTCGCTTGCGCGAACTTTCCAGAGCACAAATTGCAGCGCCCAGCAGCACAGCATTCCATCCACTACCAAGACGAATTGTTAAAACGACACGCTTCATTTTGCGTTTCCCAAAGCTTCAAATAGAAATTGCCCGCGCACTTTCACGGGCTCTTTCCGCACACCTTCCTCACTCCAAAGCACGCCGTAAAAATTCCAAGGCAGCAAATTCTTTTGGGGTGCTTTGGAGTTTTTCCCAGATGCCTTACAATTTTACGTAAAAACGGGCCCGAAAATGCGCCGACGCAGTTGCTTTGAGTGCAAAAGCAGTTATTCTTTACAGTATTGTGCATTTTATTACAACAAACCTACATCTTGAAAATTCTGAGGTTTGCGTATTTTCGGGCAAGTGTAGAGCCGGTGAATTCTATGCGATTCTCAGTGTTAATGCAAGGCGCGGTTTTTAAACTTTGTTGAATATTGAACGAGTAGCTTTTATCTGCATTTACACGCAACGTTTGTCTGTAGCGCGAGCACCACTGCGCACATTTCTCCACCTCACGATTTTTACGTAAATTTGTAGGAAAGAAACGAACGATGAAGCGAACGATGGGGGCGAGCTCTCCCGAGCTCGCTTGCGCGATATAAGCGCGAAAAGTTTCCTTATTCGCCCATGCGAAGTCAGGAGACTTCGCCCCCATCGTTCGCCCCATTTGCACATTCGCACATTTCCCATGCCTCCCCACAAGAAGATACATCCCATAGAACTCCTCGCTCCCGCACGCAATGCACAGTGCGGACGCGAAGCCATACTCCACGGAGCCGACGCCGTGTACATCGGCGGACCCTCCTTCGGAGCACGCTCGGCTGCCGGCAACTCGGTCGACGACATCAGCGACCTCTGCCGCTTTGCACACACCTTCGGCGCACGCATCTACGTCACGCTCAACACCATTCTGTGGAACGACGAACTCCGCGAGGCCGAACGTCTCGTGTGGCAACTCTACCGCGCCGGAGTGGACGCCCTCATTGTGCAGGACCTCAGTCTGCTGAAGATGGACTTGCCCCCCATTGCCCTCCATGCCTCCACACAGATGGACAACTGCACACCCGAGAAAGCCGCATGGCTCGAAGCTGCAGGGTTCCGCCAGATTGTGTTGGCACGCGAAACGTCGCTCAGCGACACACACCTCATCAGCCAAGCCGTGAAAGTGCCGCTCGAAGCCTTCGTCCACGGTGCACTCTGCGTGAGCTACAGCGGACGCTGCTACGCCTCGCAACATTGCTTTGCACGCTCCGCCAACCGCGGACGCTGCGCACAATTTTGCCGCCTGGCTTTCGACCTCATCGACGGCGACGGCAACACACTCGTGAAGAACCGCCACCTGCTCTCGCTTCGCGACATGAACCGCACCGCAGCGCTGGAGGAGATGATGGACGCCGGCGTGCGTTCGTTCAAAATAGAAGGACGACTGAAGGACACCGACTACGTGAAGAACGTGACGGCATGGTACCGCAAGCAAATAGACGAAGTGCTGGCGCGCCGCGCCGACGATTACCGACGCGCCTCTTTCGGCCGTTCGGACCTCACGTTCACGCCCGACGCCGACCGCTCGTTCAACCGCGGTTTTACAGAATATTTTCTCCACGGACGCACTGACGCTCCCATCCACTCCTTTGCCACCCCCAAGGCCACAGGTCCCGAAGTGGGCACGGTGCAGAGCGCCGGACGGCACGACTTTCTCTTCGCCCCTTCGCCCACACTCAGCGCTCCGCTCACCGCCGGCGACGGACTCTGCTTCCTCGACGACGACGGCACGCTGCAAGGTTTCCGCGTGAACCGCGTGGAGGGCAACCGCGTCTTCCCCGCCACCATGCCGCGCCTCAAACGTGGCACGAAGCTTCACCGCAGTCTCGACTACGCTTTCGCCAAAGCGCTGACGAAACCTACGGCCCGGCGCACACTGGCTACGGACATCACGCTGCGCGAAGTGGCCGACGGCTACACGCTCACGATGGCCGACGAAAGCGGAGCACACGTCACGCTGCGCTTCGACCATCCCCACGAAGCGGCACGCTCTCCCCAACAGGCATCCATAGAACGCCAGCTCGCCAAACTCGGCGACACACCCTTCCGCGCCGAACACATCGTCATCGACACGCAAGGCGAGCGTTTCATACCCGCCTCCGCACTTACCGACTGGCGCCGACAGGTGTGCCAGGCTTTGGAGCAGAACCACCAAACGGCCTACACCACCGACCGCGCCGGCGCCATAGACCACGAGCGCCTTCGCGAAACTACGCCCGCCGACATTCCATTCACCGCCAACGTGGCGAACGACAAGGCCCGGAGCTTCTACCTCGAACACGGAGCGCAAAGCGTGGCACCGGCATTCGAACTCGAAGAGCCCCGCGGCGAAACGGTCATCATGACGTGCCGCCACTGCATACGCCACGCCCTCGGCATTTGTCTGAAGAAAACAAAAGACGGCCCGAAACAACTCGCGCTCCGTCTGCCCGACGGACGCACCTTCCCCCTCCGCTTCGACTGCCGACGCTGCGAAATGCAAGTGATTAAGAGGTAGTTGGGCTCGGGGCGTTTGCACATTTGCGAAGCGCCGTGTAGAGCGCGAAGTCAGGAGACTTCGCCCCCATCGCTCGCCACCATAAGCGGCGCAACCACGCAAAAGCCCCTGTGGGGCCACATTTGCATATTTGCACATTCGCGAAGCAAAGCATCTTTCATTTGCACATTTGCATATTTGCACATTCGCAAAGCAAAGCATCTTTCATTTGCACATTTGCACATTTGCATATTTGCACATTTATATATTCCTATGGCCAAGAGTTTCCTTTCCCATCTTCTGCTTCTGTTGCTCCCGCTGCTGATGCTCACGGGATGCTACTACTCACACCCCAACCAGGTGGACCATTGGACTTCGGCCAACGACAATGCGGTGGACTCTGTGAACTTCTACATCGCGCACCACTACTGGACGGGCTACAACTTCCAGACGACGGACTCGCTGCAAGTGCAGACCGCTCCGCCGCTCCAAAACCTGCCTGACTACGGAGCCATGGCCAACGACACGCTCACCATCGGCAAACGCGGACAGATTGTGGTGGCGAAGGTAATGTACGTACCCACCGACTCGGTCGACTCCGTTTGGGTAAAGGTTGCACAGGACCAACTCACGCAAGGCTGGATTCACGAAAGCACGCTGCTTGACAACGTGGTGCCCGACGACCCCATCTCAAGGTTCATTTACTATTTCTCCGACCAACGGAGCATTTACATGCTCTCCATATTCGCTGCCGCCATTCTTTTCTGGCTCATCCAGGCCATTCGCCGGAAGGAAATGCACATCGTCCACTTCCGCGACTTGCCCAGTTTCTACCCCACCCTGCTCTGCCTCTGCGTGAGCGGTTCGGCAGCGCTCTACGGAACCATGCAGAAGTTCGTGCCCGTGACGTGGGTGGAGTTTTACTACCACCCCACGCTCAATCCCTTCAACACGCAGCTGCCGCTCATCCTCTCCCTCTTCATCGCTTCGGTGTGGGCCATCCTCATTGCTGCCGTAGCAGTGGTGGACGAACTGCGCCGCCAGCGCGACATGGGCGACAACCTCGCCTTCCTTGCCTCGCTCTTGGGCGTTTGCATGGTGCTCTACCTCGTGTTCACCCTCACCACTCCGCTCTACATCGGCTATCCCCTGCTCCTTATATATTGGGCATTCGCCATCAGACAATACATCGTCAACCGCCCGTCGCACCTCATCTGCGGCATTTGCGGACGCCCCATTCCCCACAAAGGGAAATGTCCCCACTGCGGAGCCATGAACGAATAAATTCTACACAAAAACAACACTCACACAATGACCAAACACATCGTAATGTTCAAGTTTCGCGACGACGTGAGCGCCGACGTACGCAAAGCCGCCCGCGAAGCTTTCAAGAAAGGCATCGAAGCCCTTCCCGCCACCATTCCCTTCATCCAACAAGTGCACGTAGGGTTCAACACGAACCCCGCCGAAAAGTGGGACATCTGTCTCGACTCGGCCTTCGACTCGCTCGACGACGTGAAAGCCTACAGCGTTCATCCCGCCCACAAAGCCGTGGCTTCGGAACTGATGAAGCACATCGGCGAACGCGCCTGCGTGGATTTCGAATAACGCACCGCACATGGACTCTCCCGACGTTTTCTTCGCCCTCCCCATTGAGGCGGGCGAAGAAGAACGCAGCAAACTCGAAGGCATTGCGGACATTCTCTTCTGTAACCATTCGCAAAGTCCGTCCGCATCGTTCGCGGAAGCATCGAAGAGCTCAGCGGATTTCCTGCGCTCGCACCGACTGAAAGGAGCATCGCAGGTCGTGCTGCAAACGCCCGTCCCCCTCGCCCGTTTCAACCGTTGCAACGCAGAAACTGCGGAAGACCTTACCGACGGACTCAGCATAAAGCTCTTTGTAAGGCGCGTCCATTTCTTCCGCTCTCCGCAAGAGCAAACATTTCCGAAAGAGCAAACGGAAAAAGGGCACGACCAAAGTCCCACGGACTGCCTCATCCGCAAACTGCGGGGCGTAAACACGTTGCTCCCCGACAACTCCGACCAGCTCACCTGGCAAGAGCGGAAAGGTGTGATGCACAAGTGGCGCAGATATGTCTGCAAAGCTTACCAATGCCTCTACGCCTCCGCCGACGACGAGGAACGGCTCGCGCAATTGCGCCTTACGCTGTTCCAGCTCTACATCGAGTGTTTCCGTGCTAAATGGAAAACGGACAAACTGCCCGAAACAAAGGCCATGCAAAAGGTGGCGTGGATCGTTTCGTGGAACACTTTTCTCCACAACAAAGCCTGCGGCGCCAACACGCCCGTTCCTCCCCTCCCCGATGCCGAAAGCCACGCTGCATTCCCCGTCGTAATGAAATGGGAATTCATCGAACCGCTGAAAGGTTCCGTACTCCCTTTAGCCGAATGGCTGAAGACACAAACACGCCTCATTCGCCACGACTGACACACAGCCAAGGCGCTACATTATTGCAAGAACAACTAAACCCACATTAATGAAAGAAAGAATCATCTCGTTCGTCTGGCAGCACGTATTGCTGCTAATCTCACTGTTTATCATGACCGTCGGCGTAGCGCTCTGCGTGCGCTCGGCTTTGGGCTCCAGCGTAATCAGCGTATTGCCCTACGTTTTCCAAAAAGCCGGTGAAGCGGACATGGCACCGCAGCTCTCCATCGGGCAGTTCACTTATATCATGAATGGCATCCTGGTTTTGGGACAAATAGCAGTGCTCAGGCGAAAGTTCGAGTGGATTCAGCTCTTCCAGTTGGTCGTGGGTTTTGTCTTCGGCTCGCTCATCGACGTGAACATGTATCTCACCTCCTGGCTCGAGCCTACCACGCTTCTCACAAAGGTCATCACGCAGGTTGGCGGCTGCACCGTGCTCGGACTGGGCATTGCGCTGGAAGTTCGCTGCGGTAGCGTCACGATGCCGGGCGAGGGATTTCCCGTGGCCATCAGCCGCATCACGGGAGTTGACTTCCCGAAGGTGAAAATCTGCGTGGACACGGGCCTCGTGGTGCTCGGAATCATTGCGTGCTACGCTTTCTTCGGCGAATGGCAGTGGTACATCGTGGGCATCGGCACACTTTTCGCCATGTTCTACGTCGGCTATGCCGTTCGCGTCATCGGAAAACATCTCGTATGGTTCGAACGTCTGCTGGCCTACCGCCCCGGCTTCCGCCGCTACGTGTTCGGTTTGGCGCGCTACATCTACGTAGCTTCCAAAACGCTTCCGAAAGCCATTTCCCACCCTAAAAAAGCCATCAAGCACGTGCGCGCCAAACGCCACCACAAGCACCGCAAGCACTAAGCAAAGGCTGCATTTACCACAACGCAGCATACAACAAAGAAAATCCCCTTGCACTTCTCTTTCGGGACGTGCAAGGGGATTTTTCCGTATCCTGTAAAAAGCAAGAATGAGGTTGGGCGGTTATAGAAGCACCCGCTATTCAAAGAGGTTGTCCGCAGCGTTCTGGTGCTTGCTGGACTTAGTAGCGTTGCCGCTCTGCTTGGGTTCGGTTGCGGAAGAAGCGTTGTGGTGGTGCGAAGCAGAAGTGGATTCACCGCCTTCTCCTTCGCTCACCGACGAAGCACCGGCCTCGCTGCTGCCTTCGTTTTCACCGCCCATAAGGTCTTCGCCTTCGGCTTCAAAGTCGGTGGAGTCGTTGGCCAACGAGTCGGGCACTTCGCGCGTAGGAACGAAAGCCGCGCCTTGGTATGTGCTCGGCTCTACGTCGGCGGGAGTGACATATTTGTGCATATATTTGCTCTGCAATGCAGGATTGTCGAGAACGCTGCGCAGAAACTGTGCCACAATGGGGAGCGCCGTGCGGCTACCTTGTCCTAAGGCGCCCGTGCGGAAGTGGATGCTGCGATATTCACCGCCCACCCAAGCACCGGCTACGAGGTCGGGAGTAACACCTACGAACCAGGCATCGGAGTGGTTGTTGGACGTACCGGTTTTGCCGCCGAAGTCGAGCTTTCCGTTGAACGGGCCGAGATACATGCCGGCTCCGAGGGTCTGCGATGTGCCGCCGCCTTCACGAACGCCGGCTTCGAGGAGTTTCTGCATGTAGAAGGCTGCCTTTTCGGACAGCGCGCGGGTTTGGGCGGGGGAAGCCTCGTAAACAACGTTGCCGTCCGGATCCACAATCTTGGTCACGAGCACAGGCTCTACGTGCATGCCGTTGTTGGCTACGGTGCCGTAAGCATTTACGAGCTCGAAGAGCGTCACGTCGCTCGAACCGAGGGGAAGAGAGGGCGTGGGGTCGAGCGGAGACTTGATGCCCATATCCTTTGCGGTCTGCACGACATTGTCAATGCCTACATCCTGGCCAAGCTTGACGGCGATGGTGTTGATACTCTGTGCAAAGGCGGAATGGAGAGGTATCTCGGCGTTGGTGAAACGGCCGTTGGCATTGTGAGGTTGCCAAACGGTGTTGGCATGCTTGCGCTTGTCGTAAACTTCCATGCGGATGTACTCGTCCTTGCGGGTATCAACGGGAGTCATGCCTTGCTTCATGGCAGTGGAATAGACAAAGAGCTTGAAAGTGGAACCGGGCTGGCGCATGGCCTGCACCTTGTCGTATTTCCACGACTTGAAGTCGATGTCGCCTACATAAGCGCGCACGTAACCGGTCTGCGGCTCCATAGCCACAAAGCCGGTGTGCATGAAGTTGACCATGTAGCGCACGGAGTCGACGGTGGACATGAATTCGTGCTTCTCGCCGTCGTAGGAGAAGAGCTTGACGTCGTGCTTTTTGTTGAGATAATATTGCACGCTATCGGGCGAATCGGGATAGCGGGCCTGTAACTGCTTGTAGACGTCGCTGCGCTCGAGAATGCCTTCTATAAAGTTGGGAATGATGTTGCCCTTCTCGTCACGCCAGGGGTCGCCCATGCCGCGCCAATGGTTGTCGAAGTTGCGCTGTACCTTCTGCATGTTCTCGCGCACGGACTTCTCGGCGGCTTCCTGCATGCGGGAGTCGAGCGTAGTGTAGATCTTGAGTCCGTCGGAGTAGACGTCGAGTTCGGGACACTTCTCGTGGATATATTCCTTCACAGCTTCGCGGAAGTAGAGTGCCTTGCCGTCGTAGGCGCTCTCTACGTTGAAGTTGAGTTCTATGGGCAGGGCCTGCAGGGAGTCGAGCGTGCTTTTCTGAGCTATGTAGACGTCGGAGAAGTGGCTCGTAAGTTCTTTGCGGTGACCGTACATATTGTTGAGCACCGTGTTGCGGCGCTCGCGCGAAGCCTTGGGATTGATGCGGGGATTGTAGGCCGAAGTGGCTTTCAGCAGTCCTACGAGTACGGCGGCCTCTTCGGGTTTCAACTGTGCGGGAGTGGTGTTGAAGTAGGTCTTTGCAGCCGTCTTGATGCCGTAGGCATTGGACCCGAAGTCTACGGTGTTGGCATACATTTCAAGGATGGTCTTCTTGTCGCAGAGTATTTCAATCTCAGTGGCAATGATCATTTCCTTGCTCTTCATGATGATGATGCTCAAGCCGGGTATCTTGCCGAGAAGGCCGGTGGAATACTGCGTGCGGACGCGGAACATGTTTTTCACCAACTGCTGCGTGATTGTGGAGGCGCCGCGGGCGTGGCCGAACATGGCGTCCTTCGCTGCAGCAAAGAGACCCTGATAGTCTATGCCGTGGTGACTGTAGAAACGTTCGTCCTCAGTGGAGATAAGGGCTTGGAAGAATACGGGACTGATGGAGTCGTAGGGAACGGGCGTACGGTTTTCGTTGAAAAACTTGCCGAGCACCTTGCCGTCGGCGCTGTAGATTTCGGAAGCGGCCGCCGTCTTGGGATGAAGGATTTGTTCCATCGAAGGCGACTTGCCGAAGAGCCAGAAAAGATTGAAGAATACGGCAAAAACGTAGAAGACAACGAAGGCGAAGAATGACACGACGGCGGCAATAAGCTTGCGCCACCAGGGACGGCCTACGTACTGCGACTTGTACCAGCGCCAACCGCGACGGATGCCGCGGCCTATCGCACAAAAGAATGCGCCGATGTAACCGAACAGGCCTTTTGATTTGCTCATGATATGGGGTATTGAGTAATTGAAGCGCGAAACCGCCGTGGGCCGCTGCCTCGGAACGGATTCTGCAGACATTGGAGAAGCGCTTCTTCACGCTTTGTCTGATGCTATATTTCGCACAAAGTTAAAGGTTTGGTTATAGCCTTGCAAACGGCCTCTTGTTTTTTTAAACATATTAGCAAAAGGCAAGGCCATTTCTGCTCACACGGCACGCTTTTGGGCAAAAACGGGAGACGACAGCGTTTGGAATGTCCAAGTCGCGGCAGCATGCCGACACAGTTGCCCGGCAATTCTACGACATCTGCTCGCGACAATAGGCCAAGATGCCGTTGATGTCGTCGGGACGGAACCAACGGATGGCGGTGTCTTTCTTGAACCATGTCATCTGCTTCTTGGCATAGACGCGGGTGTTGCGGCGTATTTTCTCAAGCGCAAAGTCGAGCGTCCATTCGCCGTCGAGCCATTTGAAGAGTTCTTTGTAGCCGACGGTATTGAGCGAATTGCACTGGCGGTAGGGCAACACGCGGCGCGCTTCGTCGAGCAGTCCGTTCTCTACCATGACGTCCACACGGGCATTGATGCGCGAGAAGAGTTCTTCGCGCTCACGCTCAAGACCTATTTTGACTATGCGGAACGGACGCTGCACCTTGCGGCCGGTGCGGAAGGAGGTGAAAGTACGGCCTGTCATGTAGCACACCTCAAGGGCGTGCACCACTCGCTTGGGGTTGCGCAAGTCGCACTGGGCGTAGTATTCGGGGTCGAGCAAACGGAGTTCGGCAACGAGGGGGGCGAGACCTTCATCGGCATAGCGCTGCTTGAGGAGATTGCGGGTGTCGTCGTCGATGGTGGGGATGTCGTCAATGCCGTTGCACACGGCGTCGACGTACATCATGGAGCCGCCGGAAAGAAGGCATACGTTGGTCTTTGAAAATTCTTCCTTCAACGCCCGAAGGGCTTCTTCTTCGTATTTCGCAGCGCTGTAGTAGTCTTCCAGCCCCAGCAGACCGACAAAGCGGTGCGGCACACGCTGCTGCTCTTCGGGCGTAGGCGCTGCCGTGCCTATGGGGATGTCGCGATAGAGTTGGCGCGAGTCGGCATTGAGTATGGCGCACCCGAAGTTTTCTGCAAGGCGAAGCGACAATTCGGTCTTGCCGATGCCTGTGGGACCTACGAGTACGAGAAGTGTGGGGATGGTTGGGGAATCTGTCACCATGAAGGATGATGCTTATGTACAAAAAAGCGGAGAAGACACTGCGTTTGGTCTTCCCCACTTGGATGGTTGATGTGCGGCAAACGGCTGAGCGTCACCGCCGGGTTATCTGATTGTAAGACGAGCCTTTGAGATAAACACTTTCATGCCTTTCCCGTCAAAGCTCATGCCGACTAATGTCAATAGGGCTTTCCGTCGGAGATTTCGAAGCCTTCGAGGTCAATCTCGTCGTCGTTGAAGGCAGCACCTTCGCCGTAGAAGTCATCGTCGTCGTAGGATTCGGAAGCGACGGCTGCGCCCTTCTTGCCTTTTGCAGGAGCAACGGGGTCGTCGTCGACGTTTTCTATCTGGCGCGGAGCCTGTCCCTTTGAACGGGTCACCAAAGGTTCGTCGAGCGATTCGCCGGGAATGAATTCCACTACCTCCATGTAGAAACTACGGTCGGAGAAGGGGTCGAAGACATATTCCAAATGCTGCTCTTCGTCCTCGATGAGTTCGTTCAAGCGGGTGTCGGCCATGGGATAGATGTCCTCGTCGGAACCGCCCCACCCCATGTCTTCACGCGTGACCTGCTGACCGCGACGCCATTCGTCGTTGCAAAGATAGAAAGAGGTCATCTGGTCGTCGGGATAGCCGCACGACGAAAGGATGCATTTGTTGAGGTCGAGAAACGTTGACTCGCTGTCTATTTTTATCTCGCGAACGAAGCCGTCCACTTCGTCGCAGATGAGTTTTATACGGTATAACATAAACGGATGGTCTATACATTACAGTTCCCAAAGGCTTTGGCGCCACGAATTGCGCCTTTGTCTTCAGGAACTATTTGGGGTAAACGAAAATTTAATGGATAACGCCGCGCTTGGACTCGCTTACGAACTTGAGAATGTATTCAATCTCCGGACTCATGGGCACCGTTTCGCGGATTTCCTTGAGACATTCTTCGCGAAGCTTGCCGCGCTGGTAAAGCAAGCGGTAGGCGTTGTGGATGTTGTCGATGATTTCGGGTTTGAATCCGCGGCGGCGGAGACCTACGAGGTTCAGTCCGCAATAAGCCACGGGTTCGCGGGCTGCCATGGTGAAGGGCGGTACGTCCTGGCCGGTGCGCGTTCCTCCGCCTACCATCACGTAGCTGCCGATGTGGCAGAACTGGTGGACGAGCACGCTGGCAGAGATGATGGCAAAGTCGTCGACCACCACTTCTCCGGCAAGTTTGGTGCTGTTGCCGATGATGCAGCCGCTGCCGACCACTACGTCGTGGGCCACATGCATGCCTTCCATCAGCAGATTGTTGCTGCCGACAACGGTCTTGCCTTTAGCGGCCGTACCGCGGTTGATGGTGACGTTTTCGCGGATGGTATTGTTGTCGCCCACTTCGGCCGTGGTTTCTTCGCCGCGGAACTTGAGGTCCTGGGGCACGGCGCCGATGACGGCTCCGGGGAAGACGACGTTGCCCTCGCCCATACGTGTGCCGTAAAGGAGGGTGACGCTGTTCATCAAGCGGTTGTTCTTGCCGATGACTACGTTTTTGTCGATATAACAGAAGGGACCGATTTCACAACCTTCACCGATAACGGCTTCGGGATGGACATATGCCAATGGACTTATCATGGAGTCTTTCTATTGTAGGCAGCAACGGAGTCTGCCTCGGTTATTGGTATCAGAGTTGACCTCCCGCGCGGGGAGCCCTACCCTACTTGTTCTTTACAATCTGTGCGGTGAACGTGGCTTCCATCACTACGGTTTCGCCTACGAAGGCAAAGCCGTGCATCGTGCTGATGCCGTGGCGAACGGGCGAGACGAGTTCCACACGGAAAAGGAGCGTGTCGCCGGGCACTACTTTCTTGCGGAACTTCACTTCGTCGAGACGGAGGAAGTAGGTGCTCCAGCGCTCGGGCTCTTCAACGGTGTTGAGCACGAGGAGGCCGCCGGCCTGGGCCATGGCTTCGACCTGAAGCACACCGGGCATAACGGGTTCCTGCGGGAAATGGCCTTGGAAGAAGGATTCGTTGGCGGTGACGTTCTTCACAGCCACGATGTAGTTGGAGCCGGTTTCTACCACCTTGTCCACGAGCTGCATGGGATAGCGGTGAGGAAGGAGTTCGCGGATGCGGTTCACGTCCATCAGCGGTGCGTCGTTCGGGTCGTAGTTGGGAGCCTGAATTTCGTGCTGACGGATTTCGCGGCGCATCTGGCGGGCGAACTTGTTGTTGATGGTATGGCCGGGGCGCGTGGCGATGATGCGGCCTTTGATGGGACGACCGATGAGCGCCATGTCGCCGATGATGTCGAGAAGTTTGTGGCGGGCTGGCTCGTTGGCCCATACGAGCGGACGGTCCTGCAGGTAGCCGAGCTTCGTGGCATCGTGGTGACCGACATGAAGATGGTCGGCCAAGCGGTCAAGGGCTTCCTGCGAAATCTGCTTTTCGTAGATGACGATGGCATTGTCGAGGTCGCCGCCTTTGATGAGTCCGGCCTTGAGGAGCGGTTCTATTTCGCGGACGAAAACGAACGTACGCGCAGAGGCTATCTCGTCGGGGAAGTGTTCCATCTCGTCGAGCGTGGCAAACTGGCTGTTGATGAACTGCGACTCAAAGGATATCATGGCCGTAATGGAGAACTGTTCGTCGGGAAGGATGATGATGGACGAACCGGTGTTCTCGTCGCGGAATTCAATTTTCTTCTTGATGACGTAGAAGTCCTTCTCGGCATTTTGCTCCTGAATGCCCACACGGCGAATGTTTTCGACATACTGAATGGAACTGCCGTCGAGGATGGGGAATTCGGGACCGTTCACCTGAATCAGACAGTTGTCGATGCCCATGGCATAGAGTGCAGCCATGGCATGCTCTATGGTACTGCAACGCACGTCGCCGTTGGCCACAACTGTGCCGCGGGACGTGTCGACTACGTTCTCTGCTATGGCATGGATTATAGGCTCGCCTTCCACGTCGATGCGCTGAATGCGGTAGCCGTGGTTTTCGGGGGCAGGATTGAACGTCACAGTAAGGTTCAATCCGGTATGCAGTCCTTTGCCGAACAAAGAGAAACTGCCTTTTAAAGTCTGTTGCTTAGACATATAGCTATTGCTTGTTTTACGAGGAGGCATATTCAGCCACCAGTCTATTTAAGGATGAGCGTTTTCGTCGCGGACGAACGCTCTATGGTAAGAAAAGCTTGCGATTGATTGGAAAGAACGATTAGTAATAGCTTCGTACTTTCAAGCCGGACCATTTAATGAACAACAGCCTGCTTTCAACCTTGCACTTTTTTCTTCAATTCCTCTATTTCTTTCTGCATCTGCGACATCTGCTTGTACATGTCAGGCAGATATTTGAACACTACGCTTGAACGCTTGAAGTTGGAAGCGTCGATGGCAGGCGAGCCCTGGACGGTTACGTTGCCCTTGCGCAAACTGCCTGCGATGCCGGCCTGGGCACCACTGAGCACGCGGTCGCCAATGACGGCGTGGCCGGCAATGCCGACCTGACCGCCGAACATACACCACTGGCCGATTTTCGTGGAACCTGCCACGCCGACCTGAGCGGACATGACGGTGTTGGCGCCTACTTCGCAGTTGTGGGCAATCTGCACGAGGTTGTCGAGCTTGACGCCACGGCGCACATAAGTGCTGCCCATGGTGGAGCGGTCCACGCAACTGTTTGCTCCTATTTCCACATCGTCTTCAATGGTGGCGATGCCGATTTGGGGAATCTTCTCGTAGCCGTCGGCAGCGGGGGCAAATCCGAAGCCGTCGGCACCGATAACTACGCCTGAATGGAGAATGACGCGGTTGCCAATGCGGCAGTCGTGATAAACGGACACGTTGGGATAGAGGATGCAGTCGTCACCGACAGTGGCACGTTCTTCAATGACCGTTCCTGAATAAATCTGGCAACCGGCGCCTACCGTGGCGTGCTCGCCGATGTAGGCGAACGGACCGACGTAGGTGTTCTCGCCCACTTTGGCGGTTTCGGCCACACAGGCTAAAGGATGGATGCCGGTGCGCTTCTGCACTGTGCTCTGATAGAGGGAGAGCAAACGGGCAATGGCCTCGTAGGCATTGGGCACACGGATAAGCGTGGCAGCTACGGGGCGGTCGAGCACAAAGTCGTCGTTGACGAGAACGATGCTCGACTTTGTTTCATAAATATAATGTGCGTATTGGGGATTGGCTAAAAAAGAGATGGCACCCTCTTGGCCTTCTTCTATTTTTGCAAAAGTCTTAACGGTTGCATTCTCGTTGCCTTCGATACGGCCGTTGAGATAGGCGGCAATTTGTTTTGCGGAAAATTCCATGGATTTAGGAACGTGTTATAAAGCGTTCTTCAGTTTTCTGCTTTTGGAGTGCCAAGTGACTGAAAAACTATGTGCGTTATTCGTGATCTTGCGTTGCTTTCTCCACGGCAGGTTGGTATGGAGATAACAACATATGCAAATATCGTAAAATTATCCAACGGAAACAAGTTTTGCTGCAAAAAACGCGCAAACGGACGAAATGTTGGGGCGGCAAGGCTCACTGTAGGCAAAAGAAGATATCTTCAAACACTTATTAGGGTCAAGGTTTTCAAAAGCCAAGAGGATACGTCTTGAAGCACAATTAGACGAACGTTTTAATGCGTAAAGGAACAAATAAGCAATGCGGCCTAAGCAATACAAACGCCAATTACAATGACGAGCTATGGGAGCGAACGATGGGGGCGAGCTCTCCCGAGCTCGCTTGCGCGTTTTCTTACACGAACTTGTTTTTCTTTTAAACATGAATTCTCATGAATGGACCATGAATTTCTCATGAATTATTTTTTGAACATAAATGTTCAGAAATTCTCAAGAATTCGTGTTCGCGCAAGCGTACTTGTATTTGTAACAATCCATGTTTCATTCATGAATATTCGTTTTTCTTGAAAATTACATTGCCGTATAGAGCGCGAAGTCGGGAGACTTCGTCCCCATCGCTCGTGCCCATCGCTTAGCATCATGGGAGGAAGAAGTTACCGTGCCATTTCCTTTGCTTTGACCTCTTCTTGACGTTGCAATGAAGGCAGTTGGTGTGATGAATGGCGAGATACGAAAAACTTTTGGGCAACTAATTGAAATTTGCGGCTCACCCAACACGTTGGGCTCGTAGAAAGTTGTTTGCATTCGTTTACAAAAGTGTTCACCGCTCTGCATGCGGCCACACTAATACGCAAAAAGCGCCCAAGCTGTGAGCTTGGACGCTTCTTTAGAAGTTATATAATTAATCTTGCTAAGCTGCAAAGATTAATATTCGGGGCTTTGGATGTACCAGTAGGTCTGGTTGAGAAGAAGATTGTAAAGACGGCTGTCTTTCTCGTTCACGTTCTCGTAAGGAGCGAGGTTGAGCGAACGGCGTGCAATCTTCCAAGCCAGCCACTGCGTACCGTAGTCGGCACCGAGTGCAGGGTCGTTGTTCTTGTGACGGGCAAAGCGGATGAGGTCGCCCATGCGGTTGCCTTCGAAAGCGAGCTCGAGAGCGCACTCGTCGGCAATGATGCTTTCAACTGCGTTGATTTCATCGTCCTCGGCCTTGAGAGCGGGAACAGGATCGATGGTGGTGTATTCAGAAGGATCAATTACTTCACCCTCTTGTGCATCGCCGCCCTCTTCTGTTGCTCTGTGACGGGCAGAAGCCTTGGTGGTGTTCACCGGAGCAATCTTCACACCAGAGCGAGCCTCTTCGTCTTTGATACGCTGGGAGATGACCTTGTCGTAAGAGTAAAGAGAGTCGAGATTGGTGATGGAACCGCAACCGAATTCGTGAATACCTTCAGCCTGCCAGTAGGACTTGGAGAAGTCGAGGTACTGGGAAGCCTGAGCGTCGGCCTTGATGCGGCGAAGTTCGTCGGTGCCAATCCAGTTGATGGAGTTGTTGTCCGTAACGCTGTCTACGTAGTAAACAGTTTGCTTCGTCTTGGCTTCACGGTTGTAGTAGATAGAGTCGCCAAGTGTAGGCATCTTGTCGGCATCGAGACCGTTGCGGAGAACGGCGAAGGCCAAACGGGGATAGCCGGCACGATTGATGGCTTCGGCATAGCGGAGATAAATCTGACGCATGCGGTAGATGCCTTTGTAGTACTTGAAGCCTACTGCGGTTACGTTGTACGAACCGAAGGAGTTGCTGTAAGAAGTAGCACGGCTGTCTTTCACTACGAAGCGTGCGCTGGTACCGTCAGAAGTGGTAAGTTTGGGAGTAGTACCATATACACGGGCGTCACCTACGCCTTCGTAATATTCAACTGCCGTAAGCTGCTTGTTACCGTCTGTTGTCGAGCTGGTATAGCTTTGTGCGGCGTTGAGGTTGAGGTAAGCCTGTGAAGGACCAATCTGGCGCTTCTTGGCATCGGGAGTAAGCGTGATGGTACCGGTAGTGGTCGTTTCCGTAGTTTCGGTGCTACCGTCGGTAGTGGTCGAGGTGGAAGTGGTGTTGGTAGAGTGAGAGGTATAACCATAGATACCCGTCAGCGTAGTCAACACGCGACCGAAGCTGCTATTTGATGCAGAAGGAATGACCGTTACGTTCTGAGTGGAAGGTGTGGAAGAGCAGATGTCAGAAGTCCAACCGGAGACGCTGGCCGAATACTGCTTCTTGGTTGTTGAGAAGTTTGTAAGTTCAGAGAAACTTGCCTTGCTAGAACCGGTTTGGTAAGTACCACCACGCTGAGCACGCTGGTCGAGGAAATAATAGTAATTCTTGGCAGCGTTGATGTAGTCGTTCTGACTTGCACCGCGGAGAAGGTAGAGGTCGCCCAAAACTACGTCGCTATAGAAAAGGCACTTGCTGCTTGCGATGCTGCTTGCACCGGTGTTGTAGTTACTGTAGTCGGGATAGCCTTCGGAATGTTCGTAAGCCTGGGCCTGACGAAGCGAGGGAAGGAGCAAATCCACGAGGTTGTCGGCCGTAGCCCAAGCTTCGGGATTGGATTCCCAACCGGTGTTGGCATTGTCGACAGGCTTGGTGATGAAAGGCACCTTGCCGTAAGTCTGGACAAGCTGAAGGTAAGTCCATGCGCGGATGCTCTGCACCTGTGCGAGCTCTTTGCGCATGTAGTAAATGTTGTTCTTCTTGGCCATGGAGTCAACCTTTGCCAAGTAGAAGTTGCACTGGTTGATTACCTTATAGTAAGCAGCACGGTTGAGAAGAGCGTTTTCACCGTCTTTGGAGTTGGCGAAGTCGTAGGTGGCGATGGCTACAACAGAGTCGCTGGAGTACTGCGTAGTGTCGGCCAAGTCGCTTCGGATGTCGCCAAGCAGTTGGTTTTGCTCTACCATGTCCTGAATGTTACGCAGAATGCCGTGGTAGAAATACACGGTATCGTTTCCACTGAAGCCTGTGGTGTAGCGTTTCATATCAGGAGTCAACATATCTTCGCAGGAAGTGGTCAAGGCGCCAAATCCCAAGAGGAAGACAAAGAGACTTAAAATAGAATGATGTTTCATTGTGGAATTCTTTAAGGGAGCGAGGCACTTGAGAAAGCACATCGGGAAAGATGCGAATGTGGCTTTCTGTCTCAAGGCTTTCTCAAGTGCTTACGCCAAGACTTACAAGTTGATGGTTACACCGAGATTGAAGTTGCGGCTTGAAGGCAGGTAGCCTGCATCAATACCTTGATAAAGCACGCTGTTTCCGCAAGAGAATTCGGGATCGTTGCCCGTATACTTCGTTACGGTGAAGACATTGTTGGCTTCGCCCCATACAGAGAGTGCCTGCAGCCAGCTGAGGTTTACAGGAATCTTGTAGGTGAGTCGAATGTTCTTCAACTTGAGGTAAGAACCGTCTTCAATCCAACGGTCGGAGAAGCGTTCGTTGTTTACCCAAGAGTCGCTGGTCGGGTCGCAAGCGCGGGGCATGTCGGTTACCTGACCATCGTAACGCCAACGGTTCACTACAGCGGTCGTCTGGTTCCAGTTGGAGTTGGACGACTCAAGCTGCATGCGCTGGTAGTTGTACACGTCGTTGCCCAAAGAATACTTGAAGTTAACGTCAAGCTTCAGGCCCTTCCAAGAAAGGGACGTATAGAACGTACCGTAGATATCGGGGTTGGGATCACCGATTACAACCATATCGGCCTCGTTAATCCAACCGTCGCCGTTCTGGTCAACGAAGTGCATGTCGCCGGCCTGGAAGTTACGGTAAGGACTCTGTGAGATGCCGGTCGGATAGCGGAGATAGCCATACTTGCCGGCCTGTGAAGCTTCAGCATCGCTGGAGAACACGCCCTTGGTCTTGTAGCCGTAGAATACGCCTGCTGCGTGACCGACGGCGGTAAGGATGTTGTTCGTACCGTAGATGGAAGACGTGTAGCCATTGACCACCTGTTCGGTAGAGGCAATCTTCTTACCGTTCTCGTCGAGCTGATAAGTCTTGATCTTGTTGAGGTCGTTGGAAGGAAGTTCGGAAATCTCGTTGGTGTAGTGGCCAACGGAGAATCCGGCCTGCCAGCGCCAGTCGCCACGCTGAAGGAGCATAGCGTTGACGTTCACGTTCACACCCTGGTTCTTGAGTGCACCGTCGTTGCTCCACATGTAGGAAACACCGGTGATGTCGCTCACAGCCTTACGGGTAAGGAGGTCGGTAGTCTTGCTCTTGAAGTATTCAACACCTACGTTCAAGCGATTGTGAATCATGCTGGCCTGAAGACCAACATTGAAGCGGTGAACGGTTTCCCACTGGAGTTTGGGATTCTGGATGTTGCTCAACACGAGTGCCGTGGCACGGTCGAGGAACTTGGTGTTGGCGAAGTAGGTACGCGTTGCGTAGTAGTCGATGTTGTCGTTACCGGCTTCTTCGTAGCCTGCGGTAATCTTCAAGTAGTCGATACCGGGAGCGCGGAACCACTTTTCGTTGCTGACAACCCAGCCTGCCTGAACGGAGGGGAAGAGGCCCCAAACCACACCGGCGAGTTTCAAGCCGGCGTCGGCTTCCTTACCGAAGCGCGAAGAGGTTTCCATCGTGGCACCTGCGGTGAGGAAATATCTGTTCTTGTAGTTGTAGGCAGCGTTGAGGTAGTAGGAAAGGTTCTTCCACGTGTCGTTCGTACCGCCGTATGACTTGTACTGGAGAGAGTAAGCCATGTTAGGCATCTTGTCCTGGTCGTTGTTGTAACCAGTGATGTTGGATGCATTGTAGGAGTAGGAAGCGTAGCGGAAACCTCCGAACACATTCACGTCGTGGCCGCCGAAAGCGCGGTGCCAATCAACCTTGAAGTCGTTGTAAAGGGTCGTTTCCTTACCGAACTGGGTGCGGACAACACTCGTTACAGAGCCGAGTCCTTCTACGTCCTTAGGAGCCGTACCATACTGGGGAAGGTAGTACTTCTCGTTGTTACGGTTCATGATGTAGCTGAAGCGGTCGCTGACGGTCAAGTAACGGTTGATCTGATACTTGGGAGCGATGTTCAGGTTGAACTGAGTCTGTTCCTGATAGTTCTTGTTGTCGCCCTGACCGTTCTGGAGAATCCAGTAGGGGTTCACCAAACCGTCGTAACCGTACTGGGTAGCGAAGGTGAAGGGGTTGTTGGCATCGGTATAGTCCTTACCGGCATATACGCGGTCGGTATGCTGAAGTGCAAGGCTCTGGGTGTCCTGATTGTACTTCACATAATAGGCGTACGGACTGATGAAAGGAGTCTGGATAAGGCCGAGCACATTGGGAGAGGAGATATTGCTGTTGGTGTAGTCCTCAGCCCAACCGTTGTCGCGCAGGTTGTAAGCGTTGCGGGCATAAGCAATGTCAATAGCCGTGGTAAAGTTCTTGAAGAGGTTTACATCGGTATTGAAACGAATGTTCAAACGGTTGAAGTCGTTCTGCTTAGCCGTAGCATCGCTCTTGGAGTAACCGAGCGAAAGGTTGTACATAGCCACATCGTCACCGCCTTCTACAGACACCTTATAGTTCTGAACGAAGGTCTCGTGATAGAGGTCCTTCTGCCAGTCGGTGTCGTTATGGTAGAGGGGATAGTAGAAGTAGCTGGGGTCTTCGTTCAAGAACGGAATCTGCGTAGAACTGCTGATGGTCTTGGTGTCGGGAAGCGTACCGAGCACTTCAGTCAGATAGCTGCGGTACTGCGAAGCATTCATCATGCTCGTAGTGCTCGGAGTCATCTGGAAGCCACCGTAAGCACGGAAGTTGATCTTCGTTACGAGGCTGGAGCCACGATGTGTCTTGATTTCGATTACACCGTTGGCACCCTTGGCACCGTAGAGCGAAGTTCCGTTCTGAATCACGTTGACAGAAGCGATATCGTCGGGGTCAACGATGTTCAGAATGTTATTGATGAAACCCTGGTGGAGAGAAGTACGGTCGTACTGCATGTCAATCATCACACCGTCAATGACGATGAGCGGCATGGCGTTTGAATTCAACGAGTTCAAACCGTTGATAAACATGGCAGCACCCTGAGCGGGCATACCGCCGCGGCTGATGGTGCGAACGTTGCCGTGAAGTCCCTTTTCAATTTCGTCTTCAATGGTAAGGCCGCTGGGAGCGGTTACTTCCATACCCTTGTTGTTGTTGAGGGCAGTGCCGTCGAAGAAGAAGTTGGCGTTCATTCCAGAAGTCATCACCACAGTCTGAGCCTTGTCGCCCTTCAGCGAGAGCTGAGCGGGGTTGTAGCTGCTGTTGGCCATGTAAAGGTAAAGGACGTCAACGAACTCGGGAACTTTCAGCGTATACTTACCATCGTCGTCGGTAGTCGAGGAATAGAGACGGTTGTTGAGTGCTTGAACGGTGACACCAGCCAAAGGCTTTTTCGTGGCTCCGTCGATCACCTGACCAGAAACCTCCTTCATCTGATATTTGGGGGTACTCTGTTTCTTGGGGGCGGCAGCCTCCTTCGCAGGTGCATCGCCGTCTGCAGTCTGTGCAGAAAGTACACAAGCACCTGAGAGCATAAACAGACACACGCCGGCACGGAGAGCTCCTTGCATCAAGTGGATTCGTTTATTGTTGTTCATTGTAATCAATTTTGGAGTTAACAAGATGCTTAATCGTGTACAGGTTCAAGAATAATCTTGCGGGCACTGATACCAACGACCATGTCTTTGTAGGTCATGCCGTTAATCATCTGGCGCGTAAACTCAAGAACGAGCACAGGGAAACTCTGCAGGTCGGAGGGAAGGTTTGCGTAGCATTTGGGGAAGGTAACCTTGTCGAAGAGCGTTACAGTCTGCACGCTGTCCTGGTTGACCACGATGGTGGTGTTCTTGCCCCAAGTTTCAGAACTGAAGTTGTCACCGTGGATGGAGCAGCGGAACTGGTTGTTCTCGCGGTCAATCAACTCGTTGCCTTCATCGTCGTAGAGCTTGTAAGCAGAATTGATACGGTTCGGGAGGAGCTGCATCTTCACGCGGTAAGTACCGCTCATCACGTTGGTGAGAGGAATGTATACCTTCATCTGACCGTTGGCCTGGAAGAAACGGTACATTTGGCTCTCCAAATCTTCACCGCCAACGATGGTCTCGTCCCAGTTGCTGTTCTCAACCAAAGTAAGCAAAGAACCGCCCTGTACGGCAATGTTCGTAGAATAACCTACGTTGTTGCTGAAAGCAAGGTCGTAAGTAATCTTCTGCTGCTGGAAATAAGCAGGGTCAATGGTGTAAGATTCAAGCGGGAAGATATAACCGTTGGAAGCCTTTACAGGAGTGATACCGTCAAACATGGAGTTGGGCTGACCGGGATTGGGGTTGTAAAGGTAGATACCGGTGGTTGACTGAACGGAGTCGGAATTGAGGAAGTAGTTGATAAGAGCAGCAGAGTCGGTGCGGCTGATTTCTTCCTGGAAATAACCCGGCGAGAAGAACATGTTTGAAATCAGCGAAGAGTTGGTATTGAGCTGCTTCAAACTGTCGGCGTTCAAAGTGTAGTCTTGGCTGAAGATATTAGCGGACTCTTTGTTGTAACCCGTTTTGTACTTCTTGGCGTAGTTGAAAAGAGATCCTACCTTCGTAAAGGCATCGTCCCAAGCGTTGTCCGTAGGAATAACGGCGATGTACAAACTGTCCTCGTTCTTGATGGAAGCACGTGAAGCGGTAAGGATAGTATTGGAGTTGACGTAAACAGAGTCTACGTACACCATCTGTCCTTGCTCGTTCATCGCACCCTGAATACTCTGCTCGGGGCTGAAGGTGTCGGTATCAACCAATGAGTCGCTCAGTGCGCTGTAAATCTTCGAATAGTCGGAGTAGGACTTCATGTAGTCGAAGACGTTGTAGGCGAACGGAGAACGGCCGTTAATCAAATGGAGGTTACCATTGGAAGAAGGAACGTTGGCAGCCTGAGCGTAAAGGGGCACGGAGTTGAAAGTGCCGGCAGCAGCGTTGTAGTAAGTCAGCTTGGAGTTGAGCAGACGTACTTCCTGATTGGCGTGGTTCGATTCGAAATTGAAACGAGCCATGTGGTTCTGTACGAATTGCTGGCCAACCACGTAGTTGATTTTGTGGCCTTCGGCAAGCTTGCCTTCTGCGATGAGCGCGTCAGCTTCGTCGAGCTGGTCGAGAATGCTCTTGGCGTTGTAGCTGCCGTTGACGGGAGCCCAGAAGGTAAACGTTTGCGGCTGATTCAAAAGTTCGGCGTAAGTCTGACCTGCGCTCTTGTCGGTTTCCTTGCGGTAAACGTTGGTGCGCTTCAGAATCATAGCCAAAGAGTCGAGCTGCTGATTGCCCTCGATATTCTGCCAAATGGTGTTGGCAGCAGAAGCCTGAGCCTCGCGGATATCGTAGTGGTCGTCAGAGCAGGCGGTAGCTCCCAGGAGCAGTGATGCTCCCAGGATACCACCAGTGACCTTATAGAAAGATTTCATTGTCATGATGGATATTAGTTTCTAGTTCGTGACTTACCAGATGTCTTCAGGATCAACGGCGTTGACGATAGAAGTGGGTACAAACTCGAAGTAGTCGAGCATGAACTCACGGTCTTCAGAGTCAATAGTGGCCTTGAAACGGAGATAATAAGACTTACCCGGCTCCATGTACTTCGTAGTAAGGATACGGCGGAGTGCAGGCTGGCTCGGAGTTGCATTACGGGTCGTAGTCTTACCGGCGCTACCGCTTACGCAGAAGTAGTTCGGAGACTTCATGTAACCCTGGTTACGCAAGTTGCGGTCGTTTTCACGAATGGTGGCCTCGTCAAGACTTCCGTCGGAAACCCAAGGAGAACCGGGAATCATGTCGACAGACTCACGCTGGTCGATAGGCAGACCGATAGGCTGCGTACGGTCGGGAGAGTCGCCGAAGTAAACCTGGAACATACCACGCATGTTGTTCAACGAAGCACCCATACGAATTTCGTAAGTGTCGGCATAGGGCACGGGAGGAAGTTTCATCACGAAGTCGTAACGACCCTTGATGAACAATTCGTCACCCTGGAAGTCCTTCCAACCGGAGTTGGTCCAGAAACCATCCTGAAGATAAACAATGGTAGTGCTGGAACTTACGTTAGAGATGTAAGAGAAGTAATCGTTGGGGAAATAGGCGCACTTCTTACCACGAACGTCCTGCGAAATGAATTCGGGGAAGATAGTGGTGGCATCGATACGCATACGTTCGCCGCCGAGCGCCTTACGGGTAGCGTCATTGTAAACAAGCACGTGGTCAATGGGATAATAGAAACCGTTGAGTGCGTTGTTGTCATAAGTCGTACCGCTGGGGTCTACGTCGTTGAGGGCGTGAATGCGGATGTTGATACCGTTTTCACCAGGCTCGTTGGGCTGAGTGGACTGTTCCTTGTAATCGCCCTTGATACCGTCGTTGTACTTTGTGATACGGTTGAGGTAGTAATCGTAGTCGCCGTCGGGAAGCTGGGTTATCTTCAGCAAACCGCCGTTCTTACCCATCGTCTGATAGTAGTCCCAAACATCAACAGAGTAACCCTTCTTCACAGGAGAAGTGATGGTTACATAGTCGTAGCCATATTCGTTGAAGTGGTGCACGAACTGGTCAACAGACATACCGCCACGAAGAATGTGGTAGGAGATGAAACGGTTTACAACGTTTGCGGGATCCTTGTAGTCGGTGTCTTCGGCAGACTCGCCGCGCTCGTCAACCTTGGGGAACTGTCTCTTGCACTGTTCGAGAACCTTGGCAAGGATAGCATCCTTGTTGGTGATGTTGCCGTCGTTGTCGAACTCAGGAGCAGGAACGCCCCACTCGCTTTCGAGCACGTTGTCGGGTTCGAAGAAAGCGGTGTAGGAAACGGAACGCGTAGCCATGTACTGAGCCTTACCGCTACCCCAAGTGGTACCTGCCTGGTCGAGGTGGTTGTTTTCATATTCTTCCTCCTCTGCAGTCTTCAGAGAGAGAGAGTCAGCCCAAGCCGTTTCGTTGAGGAGAAGTCCGATAATCTGCATGTTGCTTGCAGACTGAAGGAGTTCGGCTACGGAGTTGGTGGAAGGAGAAATCACACGGTCAACGATGTGAAGGTAACCATTGGAAACCTCGATGTTCGTCGTGATACAACGGGAGTCACCGTTGATGACATAAGTCATGTCGGTGGAGTCCTGCGTACAAGAAAGACGACGGTCGCGGAGGTTGGAAGTGGAGAATGTGTTACCGCCGGTGGGGAAGTCGGCCGTTTCGTAAGCTGAGGAAGAACCGTTGTCAATGATACAGTTCAAAGCAATCTGCTTCTTCTGTTCTTCAGAAAGCGAGTTGAGGTCTGTAGTTCCCGTAAGCTGCTTTACATAGGCACGTACAGCACTGTTGTTGGGAGCGAAGACGGTGTAGTTGCCACGTGCGGCGAGCACGCTTGCAAGGGTAGAAGCATTGGATGAGTTTCCAAGCTTTACCATTCCGAAAAGTTCCTTGATGTCGGACAACGTAGAGTCTTCCGAAACGTAGTCCATCATGGTCTTTTCGGTCTTGATGGCGTAGGCATCGGCACTGACGTCTTCTTTACAGCCAGTGAAAGTGAGAGGAGCGACCAACAAGAGTACGCCTCCCAAGACGCCAGCTATGCGTCCGATTTTGAAAATATTCTTGTTCATAGCTTTACATCATTTTTTAGTATAACGATCCCAAACGGGGTTCTGCACGAGTTTACCGCCTACATCGGGGCCGTTAACCTTGAGTTCCTCGCTATAGATAGGATTGTAGAAAGCGTAGAGTTGGGTAAGACGCTGCTTAACGGAGTTCTTTACGGTGATGTAGTCCGTAAGCGTGTTCTTCGGGTCGTTGGAGGCCTCTACCTGACGAACGATGTCGTACCAGCGCTTGCCTTCAGCGAAGAATTCGCGCTGACGTTCGCGGTAAACGAGCGTAAGGAGACCTGAAGCGGTAAGACTTGCACGGTAGGTCTTGAGGTCGTCTACAGTAGAATATTTGCGGAGGTCGCCTGCACGGTTGCTCTTGTAGGCTTCTTCAGTAGAAGAATAGTTGGAGTCGTCGGGACCAACCAAAACGGGATTGTTGCGCTTGAAGAGCTGGTTGCAGAGCTGGTAACCTTCTGCTACATCGTCGGAACCCTTCTCAGGATCGAGGCGTGCAATGGCTTCGGCCTTGATGAGCATCACGTCGGCGAGACGATAAACGGGCCAGTGGCTGTCGTTCAAGGTACGCAATACGTAGAAGTTTTCCAAAGCAGAAGTAGAACTGCCGGAACTGGTCTCGTCGGTGAGAACATTCTCTTTGCTTGCAACACTTACGCTTCTGGCAAGGAACTTGACGATAGGCTTGCGGCCTTCGGAAGAATTGATATTGGCTGCTTCAGCCATACGATAGTCGGTCTTACCATAACCGATAGTCGGGTCAATCTCTTCCTTGCTCTGGTAGAGAAGAGGAGCGATGGTAAGATATTTAGGACTGAGCGTACTGTTGGAGTAGTTGCTGAGATAAGTGGTCAGCGTGCTGTTGTACGTTGTAGAAGCATCGTACTGTACTTCAAAGATGCTTTCGCTGGAGTTTCCTGATCCGAAGTTCTGACTATAAACCTGGTCGGTCAAGAAAGTACCCCACTTGGAAGAATTGAGAAGAAGCGGATACTGCTGGTTCTTCTGCTCAGAGGTAACGC
>CAVCAV010000001.1:39428-50785 GCA_963600165.1 Christensenella sp. UBA1685
CCTTGGCTTTTTGGAAACATTCCTTGGCCAAAGCGTCGGTGTAGGAAGAGTTGATGGTCTGACCGTCGGCTGTCTTGTAAACAGTTTCGGTTTCGGTAGAAGCCGTCTCGTCAACAACGTCGCTCATATTTACCTTGCCGTGGTTCGTCTTGCTCATGAAATTCTTGAGCAAGCAGCCGCGCCAGAGGTACATGTCTGCCAAAAGGGCACGAACGCCGCGCTTGGTGAAACGACCGCAGTTGTCGACGGTAGTACCGAAGTTGGTAGCAGCCTGGCCCTTTACTGAATCGACTTCAGCAATGAGCTGACCCATGATGGCAACACCGGGTTCCTGTGCGGGCATTTCCTCACGGGCGGTCTGGTCGTTGCGTACAGCGGAAGTGATGTAGGGAACGTCGCGATAGCTACGTACGAGATAGAAATAGTAGAGTGCACGGAGTGCAGTCATTTCGGCCTTGTAGGGATTCCAGTCTGCACGAGAGAAGCTCGGGTCTACTTCCTTGCCGGGAGTGGTCATAACTTCGCCCTGTTCGAGAACGAGGTTGCAATAGTTGATGCCTTTGTAGAAGGCAGCCCAGTCGAACATGCCGTTTGTGGGCTGAAGAATGCCGTCCATGACGTAACCGATGTTGGTCTGAGCCATGTCGTTCTGCTCGAAGTCGTCCGAACGGAGTTCACCCCAATATAATATACGTGAAGTGACACTTGCTTCGCTGAACTGACTGTAGGCAGCAGCTCTTACGCCCTCAAGGTCAGATTTGTCCTGCCAGTAGGACTGCTCAGGCATCTGGTTGGTGGGAAGGACGGTGAGGAAGTCTTCGCAAGAAGTCATTCCCGCGCCCATCAGTACCATGCTGCCGGCGAGCAGAAGTTTTGTATATAATTTTTTATTCTTCATGAGATAAGAAATTGAATGAGTGACAATTGGAAACGGAGCAACGTGGGCTTGACGGGAGCAAGCGGCGTTGCTCCGTTTCAATGTATCAATTCATCAGAAACCGAAGTTCAAGCTAAAGGTGAATGAGCGTGAACGGGGAGTCTGAGAGTCATCCACACAGGGGCTGAATCCGGACTGTGAGTGCTCGGGGTCAACGCCGGAGTACTTGGTCCAGAAGATAAGGTTGTTACCTGATGCGGAAATGCGGAGAGAGCTGAGACCTACCTTCTTCAGTTTTTCGGGCTTCACGTTGTAGGAGAGCTGGAAGTACTGGAAGCGAAGGAAGTCGCCGGGTTCAACGAAGCGGTCGCTCATGAGTGAGTTGTAAGTCTTCACTACAGAGGAGTTCATGGCGCGGGGGATGGTAGTTTCCTGACCGTTCTTGCGCCAGCGGTGGTTGACGGCAGCACTCTGGTTGTTGTTGCCGCGCATAGCTTCGGCACGCATACGTGCCATGTTGATAATCTTGTTGCCGATACGGAAGTTGAAGGAAGTCTTCAACTGCCACTGGCCGTACACGAAGTCAACACCGAAACCGCCGTTCACCTTAGGATTGGAAGTTCCGAGGTAAACGATATCGAGTTCGTCAATCTGACCATCGTGGTTGATATCTTCGTAGATGGCGTCGCCGCCGTCGAATTCGTAGTTCACACCACCATAGTTGTATACCATGTGGAGAGGATTACCGCTCTTGTCGTATACAACGTTGCCTTCGGCATCAAACACAACAGGAGTAGACTTGCGGAGGTTTTCGTTGGTTCCGTAAGCTGCGGTGTTGCTGGAACCGTCGGGATTGGTCCACTTGTTCTTTTCAGCGTTGGTGAAGTAACCGCTGTGGTCGTAGTCGTAAGCGTAAACGCCTTTGTACTTGAAACCGTAAATACCGCCCAACGCGTTACCGATCTGTACGCGCTTCATGTAAGAGATGTTACCGCTGGCGTAGTCGTAGTCGGCATTGTTGGAGGAGAGCACGGAAGCATCCATCTTGGTGATGGTGTTGATGTTCTGTGCGATGTTACCGCGGAGTACAATGTGGAACTTACCGAACTTGAGGATAGGACGCGTATTGGCATAGAGTTCCCAACCCTGGTTCTTCATGTCACCCACGTTGGCCCAGCTCAGAGAAGAGAAACCAGTGGTGGAAGGAATGCGGACACCAGAGTTCAAAAGGTCGGAAGTCTTACGGTTGTAGACGTTGAGGTTCATCTGAATCAAGTCCTCGAAGATGTTCAAGTAAACACCGATGTTCCAAGACTTGGTCTTTTCCCAACGAATCTGGTCGAGACGGAGGTTAGTCGGAACGATAACCTGCGTGCCGTTGTAGCTGGCACCGCTGCGGTCGTACTTGTTGTACATCAAACCTTCGCTACCGGGAGTGTTACCCGTGATACCCCAACCCGGAGCAAAGCCGAGCATGTTGATATACTTGCGGAGGGGCTTGAAGAACTTTTCGTCGCTGATGTTCCAACGGCCGGAGATACCGGGGAAGAAGCCCCATTTGTTACCGCTACCGAACTTGGTGCTACCGTCGGCACGGAGAGTGACGTCGACGTTGTAGCGCGATCCGTAAGAGTAGTGGAAAGAAGCGAGGGCTGCCATGGAGTGACCCTTACCCGTAGAGGTGGTAGAACCGGTGAGGTAACCGGGAACGGTGGGGTCGCTGATGCCGCCGGAGATACCTGATGAGGAGAGGTACTGCTGGGTGTTGTTGTTCGTAGACATTTCCCAACGAACGAGAGCCTGAAGGGCGTGGTTGTCGTTGGCGAAGTGGGGAGCGAACGTAAACTCGTGACGAGTGGTGAACGAGAGGTTCTTGTTCTCGTAATTGGACGTGGTGTTGATGCCGGCATCCCAAGACTTGGAAGTAAGCGATGCAGGATAGTAAGAGTCGAGCGACTCGGTGTAGGCATTGAGGTAAACCTCACCACGGTAGTCGAGCTTCGTTTCGTCGTCGTTCTTGCCCAAGAGTTTGTAAGTCAACTGGAACTGAGGCTGGATGGTGTAGGTGGACTGGTTGCGCCAAGCCTGGTTGGCGATGGCCACGGGGTTACCATTGCTTACCATGTCGCTGAGGTAGTAGGAGCTGTAGCCGCTGGAAGGACCTACAAGACCTGCTGCGGAAGCGACGGGAGGCATGATGAAGTATTCGCCCGTGTTGTAGTAGTCGTGCGTACCGTCGTCGTAGTTGCGACGTTCGTAGCGGTAAACGGACATGTTAGGCATTGCCTTATAGGCATAGCCGAGCAGACCATCATCGTAGTTCTTCTGGTTCTTCGTATAAGTCAAGGCGAAGTTTGAGGAGAACTTGATGCGGTCGGACACCCAATAGTCGAGGGCGAGACGAGTGGTCAAGCGGTCGAGGGCCTGCTTGATGATGGTACCCGTTTCGTGGTCGTACGTACCGGACACACGGAAAGTAGCCTTTTCACCACCACCGGAGATGGAGACACCGTAGTTGTGGCGCTGGCCAAACTGCGTTACTTCCTTCACCCAGTCGGTGTTTTTGTTGAAGTTGGCATAATAAGAGGGGTGAGTGTCCTCTTTGTACATGATTTCAACGATGCTGGCCTGTTCGTCGGAGATGGCCTGCGGGTTGGAGTAGGCTTCCTTCAACATCATGGTGTAACCGTCACCGTCGAGCATATTCATGCCGTCGGGCTGCCAGGAACCGGTGAAACGGTAGCTGAAGTTGACGTGGGTTTTACCGCGGGCACCACGACGGGTGGTGATTTCGATTACACCGTTTGAACCGCGGGCACCCCAGATAGCGGTAGCCGCAGCGTCCTTGAGGACCTTGATGGTCTGGATGTCTTCGGGCGAAACCTGGAGAAGAGTGGCGAACTGCTCCTGGTTTTCCATGTCGTTGAGGTCGAGCTGGTCGGAGCTGTAGTCTTCGAGGATGTTACCGTCCACTACGATGAGCGGTTCGGAACTACCGTTGATGGAAGACACACCACGCAGACGCATGCTGGAACCAGAACCGAGGTTACCGGAGTTGGCCACGATGTCGAGACCGGCAATCTCACCCTGGAGTGCGTCGGCTGCCGTTTCGAAGGAAAGACCTGCCATGCGGTCCATATCGAGTGACTGCTGGGCGGTGGAGATTTCTCGTTCGGGGATGACAAGACCGTTGCTCTTCTGCTTGCGCGTTACGGAAACGGTAGCTTCGCTGAAGGTGTTCTTGTCAATGAGTTCGATATTGAATTTGGAGTTCTGTCCGATCTGTACAATCTTCGTCTGATAACCAATGTACGACACGCGCAAGTGGTTAGCAGGATTCTTGATAACCATAGAGAAGTTACCGTTGGCATCGGTTTGCGCAGCGGTGACGTTACGGTTATTCTTATCTTGCTCAACTACGACTGCCATCACGATTCCGCCGTCTTGTTTACTCCAGACGCGACCGGATATGCGCTTTTGTGCATAAGAGAGAGAGCAGCAGAAGCACAGAGCAAGCGTCAATAGAAACTTGATGTTATTCATAATGTCGGGATTTAATACTTTAATCTGTACTTCTTGGTGAAGGCTTTTGCTTTAGCTGCTGAACTCCAAGCTTTTGCGAAGGTATCTTTCACGTCGCTGGAGAAGAGCATATAGTCGTCGCCGATGGAGTGAACCACCACGTAGGAAGAGTTGGTGATGCTTCTTGCCTGAGTCGGGGTGTTGTTGAGCTCAAAGTCGCGTGCGAATACATTGTGTACGCCGTTGACGTCCACGTGATGCGTAGCACCGGTCACGTCGGTGAGGGTGAGCGCATTGGGAGTCTGCTGAGCGGTGAGCTTCAAGAAACCGCCGTTGTCTTCAGAGCAGGCTGACTGACAAGAAGTTGTTTCGGTGCAGTTGTCCACAAAGAGCGACTGGTCTGCGAAGTGGTACTTGAGGAAGTTCACGAGCGTGGTGACCATTGCCTGTGCTTTGGCCTTCACTTCGTCGCTGATCTTGTCGTTCTCGTCCTTGTTGGCGTCAACATATTCCTGAATGCTGGTCATTGTGGGAAGGCCGTTTGCGATGGCGCGTTCGATGGCTGCATCGTTGGGAACATATACCGTGTAACGGTAAGCGTTGAAGAAACGTACGAGCTTCATGTCCTTGGCCGTGAGGCGGGCACCCGTGGTAGCGGATGAGCTGGCGTTGGTGGCGAAGATGTAGTACTTGAGGAGTTCCTGGTTCCAGGTAGCGTCGGTCATGGTGCTGTCGCGGAAGAGTTCTGCGAGGAGCGAAACGCCGCTGTTGGTGCTGACACTGTTGCACATGTCGAAGAACTTGGCAAAGCTTGCGTTGTTCTTGAGCACGCCGTATACGGTGTTGGTCGTAGCCTGGATGGGACGGTTGATGTAGTAGGTCATACCGTTACCATAGTCGTTGGTGGCACGACTCATATCGTAAACCTTCGTTACAGTGGGGTGGATGTCGTTGTCGGCAGAAGCGTCGCTGTTGAGCTGGAGCTGAAGACCGCCGTCCACTTCCATGTTAAGGCCGCTGGCATCGCCGCGCTTGGCAATGTAGACGGGGGCGCCGTTGCGGGAGAGGTAGTAACTGCGGGCACCGCGCACACCGAGGTCGTCGTCGTTGTCGTGAACAACGATGTGGTGGTCAACCATTTCGCAGAGGAGGTTCTTCTTCGTCACACCGTAACCTTCGGAAACGCTTTGGTTGGCGATGGAGAGATAACCGGCCTTCTTGCTGTCGGATGCGGGATTGAGGGGCTTTTCGGGATCGTAGCTGTAACCCTGTGCCTTGACGGCTACGCACATGTTGCCGGAAGTGGTAATGTCCTGAGGTTCAAAGGTCCAGTAGCGGTACTGGTTCTTCGTGTTGGTGTTGGCCATACCGATGGGGTCGACGTAACCGTAGTTGGCGAGCGCGTCGTCGGTGGGAACGAAGAGCGAGAACGAGGACTGCATGGCGAGGAGGTAAGTGCTGTAGAACTTACGGAGCGGTGCGTTGGTGTAGTTGGTGGCAGTGAACGCATCGTCAGCATGGATGATGGTGTTCATCACCTGCGTGCTCTTGTCGTAAAGCACCGGTGCCATTACGGAAGAATAGGTTGCCGGACCGATTACGGAGTTCATCACGTAAACGACACCGTTGTTGGCGAGGAGCACCTTCTTGAAGGCGGCCTTGTAGTCGCTCACACCGGGATACTGCGAAGCGTCAAACATGGGGTCCTGAGCGTCGTTCATGATGGTGAGATACTTGCTGGGCACGCTCTCGTTGAACGATTCCTTCATCAAGTTGGCAATGAGCGGCTTGATTACGTTGAGAGGAATCTGGTAGAGGTTGTGGAGCAAGTTGCCTTCGGTGTTGGGCTGGTCGCCGTAACGTTCAATGAGCACCTTACCGCCACCGTTCACGAAGTAGTTGCGCATAGCCTCGTCGCAGGGTACGAACATTGCTGCCATATCCTGTTCCTTGGTGATGTTGGAAGACACGTAGTATGCATTCCATCCCGGGTCGTAACTAAGTGAGGGGAAGTCGCCCAACGATTCGTTGTTCGGGCCTTTGGAAATCACGCCTTCCGAGGAGCGCTGCGAGATGTAGAGCTTCTTGAATACGGAGTCGGCGGTGATGTTGTTGAGCAGTTTGTAGTTCTGCGTGAGGGTTTTGTCGTAGAAAGGAGCGCTGAAACGGTCAAGCATGGCGCTGAAGTAACGCGTGTCGCCGTTTGAGCGAATCACTTCTGCCATGTTGGAAGGAGTGACGAGGACGGTGTCGAGCACATTGTAGTAGCCGTTCAAGCAGGTAACGTCCTGCTCTACAATCTGGCTATTGTAGATGTAGCTGCGGTTTTCGGTGTTGTCATCTGTCCATTCTTTCGACGTGCCGTCGTAGTTGAGAATGAAGGAGATGTCGGAGTGGGTGATGCTCTTCTCGTTGAGCTGAGCCTGGAGGAAGTGGGTCATCATGGGGTCGGTGCCGTCGAGAGCCATGTAGATGCCACCTACAGACTGCTTGCGGTAGTTATCCCAGAATCGCATATCCACGTTGGTAATCTTGCCATTTTCGTCAACCTGTCCCTGGTTCTGGTTGTCGGGAAGCATGTCCCAGCTCCAGTAGGGGATGGAGTCGGTTGCCGAGCTGGCGGAAATCTGACGGAGACATTTGTTCTTAACGGGACCCTGGATGTTGGTCAACTTTTCAAGCACATAAGCATTGTTGATCATGGAGCCATTAAGGAGCAAACGTTTCTGGTTCATAGAAAGCTTTTCGTAGCAGTCTACGGGATCGCCGTTGCCGTCGGTCCAGTCGTTGTGGGCGAAGAACTTGGCATAGGCATCATCGTCAGCAACGAAGATTGTCTTGCTACCTGTCTTCGACAACACGTCTTTCTGACCGAGGTCGTCAATCAGTCTGATCACAGTGGTAAACTTACGATCAGTCCGCCCTTTTAATTCGTCGTAAATACTCTTGCCGAGGAAACTTGGCTTCGTGTCGGGGAGGTCATAGTCGTCCGAACAAGAATACGTTACGCCGCATACAGAGAG
This sequence comes from Christensenella sp. UBA1685, assembly GCA_963600165.1. GTDB lineage: Bacteria > Bacteroidota > Bacteroidia > Bacteroidales > Bacteroidaceae > Alloprevotella. The sequence continues at coordinate 46,851 of CAVCAV010000001.1, forward strand.
CAAACACGCTGCGCCAAGCAGTGATTTTCCCATTCTGCAAAAACGGTTTTTCATACGCATTAATTCGATTAATTATTTTGTTTTAATTTATTGCTTTGGAAAGTTGAGATGTCAATTCGTAATGGTTAGAGCTGCCGATAGACTATAAGCAGTGATGCAAAATTAGTCTTTTTTTTGTGCGAGACACTAAGTACTGCATACCTCTTTCTATGTGATTAAGAATTATTAATAAATAAATCCGACACATGCTTAAGGCTTGCAAACGTGCACAATAGTGCGAAGCGACTGATTTTGATTTCATTACGACAGGATATTAAGAATTTGCGAAGCAAAAATACGGCGGTTGCGAGGTGTGGCTTACAAGTGTTTTGACAAAGTGCTAAACGCGGGGCACATGGGGAGGAGGTGAGCGTGACATGGGCCGCAACCGGAAAACATACTGAAAGGTAAAGCTAAGGTGCGTTGCGCAAACAAAAACCGGGCCATATGCTACGAGCAGTTGACAGATGAAACATTTGAAGCAGTGTTTGAATCAAAATTGGACAGGTATGTTTAAAGGAAATGACTACGGAAGAAGAAAGAGAACGACCGGGCGTTTGGCATTTCCATGGGGGAAGCCGAAAGGGGCATATATGAAAGGAGTGTAAAATAAGGCGCAATGTCTACAACAATAGAGACAGGACAAACGACAGGGCATTTCGCAAAAATTCCAAGGCATTAAATTAAAATTCCAAGCCTTGAAATTTAAATTCCAAGGCTTGGAATTTTTGTTTCAAAACGGGGTATTCGTTTTGAAACTGCAGATGGTTGACTGACAATGTTTTAGAGCAACAATCATTTCAATGCAAAAGATGAGTGCGAACGATGGGGCGAGCGATGGGGGCGAGCTCTCCCGAGCTCGCTTGCGCAGCGGTGGGGTAGTTTGCATGCTCGCTTATGCGAGCTCAGGAGAGCTCGCCCCCATCGTTCGCTTGCACGAAATAAGGATTGTCTTTCAAGTTATCTTTTATTTTTCGTGCAAGCGAGCTCAGGAGAGCTCGCCGCCATCGTTCGGTAGATTCGCTCCTTGATACGATTTGCGGCGCAGCATTTCTGCTTTCACCATAGCCACTACGGCATCGGGCTTCAAGCCCCAGCGCGGAGCAATCAAATCCGACGGGGGCATTTCGGAAACGAAGCGGTCGACGGCGACGTAAGGAGAGAGGTTTTCAAGAAAAGTGCAGACGTCGGCAACGTAGCGTTCCACGGAATAAAGACGGAAAGCATTAGGATTCGCCTCATATTCCTTAAAGAAACGAGAACTTCTGACAATCTGCAGTTGATGGAGTTTGACCGCACTGAAACCCAAGCGGTTAGCCATCTGTGCTGCATTAAGGACGCTATCGGAAGACTCACCAGGCAAACCGAAAATCAAATGTGCCGTAACAGGTATGGAATGACGTTTGAGCAGATTCACCGCCGACTCTATTTGCTGCACGCTGTGATGACGACCGGCACGGGAAAGCACGGCATCGTCAAAAGATTCGCAGCCAAGCTCTACCATTACAAACGTTTGTTGCGAAAGACCGGACAGAAGTTGCACGACATTTTCATCAATGCAGTCGGGGCGCGTGGATACGACAAGGCCTTCCACACCCGGCACGGACAATGCCTGTTTATACTTGCGTTCCAAAATTTCAACGTCGGCATACGTATTGGTAGCAGACTGGAAATAAGCCACATAAGCAGCATTGCCGTATAACGGCGACTTGCGCGAGAAGAAAATTTTCCCTTTCTCAAGTTGCGTTTCTATGTCGTCACCAGCCTTACAGTAAAGGGGCACAAAGCTATTTCCGTTGCAGAAAGCGCAACCGGAACGAGAGAGTCGTCCGTCCCGCACAGGGCAAGTAAAACCTGCATTGACGGGAAGTTTTTGAACCCTTCTCCCATTGAAATGGGCGGAAAGAAAGACACGGAATGGGAGATATGGAAGATTGTCAGTCATGTGCGCGGAAGAGTAAGTGGATTGCAAAGATATAATATTTGAGGATTTTCCGAAAAAGAATCTTTCAAGTAGACCAACCATATAGTACGAATGATAAACCGCTTATGGAGGCGACGTTTAAAACGTCGCGTTCTACACGGCTTGCAAAGGGGTAGCGCATGGGAGCGAACGATGGAGGCGAAGTCTCCTGACTTCGCATGATCGGACTTGCAAAGCGCAGCACGGAAAAGCGTCCGTGACGCCGCGCAAGCGAGCTCGGGAGAGCTCGCCCCCACAGCAGGCAAGCTTCGCTACTTTGATTTCTTACAATATCACATCATAGCGAAGAAAGCAAGGCAAGCGCCGAAAACGTTCCCGTATGTTAATTTTAGAACTTCCACAAGCTATTTTAAAATATCCGTTTGTCTAAATATTTTACCTCCCTAAAAAGCATTTTCAACTCTATGCTTCAGTTGTTTAGCACTCCTCAGCAGCACTTTTTCACAGAATATTTCGCCAAACAACCACCTCTCCATTCGCGTAAAATATTTCACCTTGCCAATCGTCGGGAAATACACGATTCTCACAATGTAAAATCACACCTAAAAGCTAGCCTCTTCTCACGAGAAACGCAATTTACAGAAGAGTCCCTTGGACAATTACGACGAAAACTATATATTTGCAAAATCAAACTAACGCAAACAAGCGGCGGACATCGACTGCTGTTTGCCCCGCCCAACAAACCAACAAGCGCAAGCACAAACGCTGCCGGCGGTTTATTTTCCAACTCAAAAGCAAAAGCCTATCGGATAAACATTACTTCAAACCAACAAAACGAAAAGTAATGGAACAGTTATTCAACACTGCCGACGAAAAGTTGGTAGAGGAATTCATGTCCGGTAACGAAGCTGCTTTTGACGTTCTTTTGAAGCGTCACCAAGACAAGCTCTACTCTTACATTCTTTTTATTGTACGCAACGAAGACATGGCAGACGACCTCTTTCAGGAAACGTTTGTCAAGGCCATCATAACCCTACGCCAGGGCCGTTATACGGAGAACGGAAAATTTTATGCCTGGCTCACGCGCATTGCTCACAACTTGCTCATCGACCAGTTCCGCAACGAGCGAAACGACATCATGGTGCGCGAAGCCGACACCGAGAAGAGCGCCGACGCCATGCCGCTCCTTTTCGACACATTCCGCGAAAGCGAACTCTCCAACGAACAGGTACTCAAGGACATACGTCGATTGATGGACCATCTGCCCGAAGCGCAACGCGAAGTGATTTACATGCGCTATTATCAGGACATGAGTTTCAAGGAGATTGCCGAAGCCACACACGTGAGCATCAATACGGCTTTGGGCCGCGTGCGTTACGGCATCAACAACATGAAAAAGATGGCGGAGGAGTACCACATGAATCTGTCGTTGGAATAAGAGATTCATTTTATTTTATGGAGCAGAAACAATAAAACGATTGCGAGCCACGTTATAAGTATGTAAGCGCAAGAGATTTGGCACAAAAGCCAAAGCGCTGCATAAAACCCTTATAACCAAAGCTCAAGCCAATGACAAATTCTACTCCATCACCCCCCCACCCCAACGAAAAAACCGTGCTTTTCATAAGGATGTTCGCCCGTTGCTACAATCCCGAAAAGGACAACGAAGCGGAAGCACGCAGCATGGCGGCCTCGCTTTGCAACAACGCAGGAGCCGTTTGCTGACGCATTCGGCGCACGGTTTTCCGCTACGTTTCGGCCATTCAAGCCAAAGCTTTCAAGGCACAACGCTACAAAGCTCAAAAGAAATTACGTAACTTTGCAAAGTCTGAAACAAGCAGCGCTAAGCATGCTTGTCTCAGGCTTTTTACATTCTTATCTTTCTGATTTAACAATGTAAATAACGTGCCCAATTGGTAAGCGCGGCGAGCGGCCTGAAAGGCCACCACTCGTAAGCCCAGGTCACGGAACG
>CAVCAV010000002.1:0-39437 GCA_963600165.1 Christensenella sp. UBA1685
AACGCCACTTGAGCGAATTTGCCCATAATTCGGTGGTAATTTACAGAACCACCCTTAAGGTGATGTCAGTCATTGTTGCTGTTTTCACAACTTGCTGTTTTCACAACTTGCTGTATTCATCGTCCGACACGGGTTCCAACCATTCGTTTGGCTCTGAAATTGGCTGCGTGTTTTCTACTGCTACATGGGTGGCTACGTGTTGGAACCAACTGTCTTTTTGTGCGCCGTGCCAATGCTTTACGCCTTCGGGAATGTCGATGACGTCGCCGGCTTTGAGGGATATGGCCGGTTTGCCCCATTCCTGGTACCAACCCTTTCCAGATACGCAGATGAGTATTTGGCGAGCCCCATGGTGGATATGCCAGTTGTTGCGGCAACCCGGTTCGAAGGTGACGTTCGCCATCGGCAGAACTGTCGCTTCGCCTTCCTTCAAGTTCTTCGGGAAAATACCGGCCAAGTGGCTGTTGCCAACGAAGTATTTTGCATAGGCCGTGTTAGGGGTGCCTTTCGGCCATGCTCCGGCTGCGGCATCGGAGGAATTGTCGCATTGCGACAGGCCTTTGCTGCTGAGATATCTCATCAACTCGTCCACTTGTTCCTGTGTATTTCCCATGCGCACTGCACCCTTTTGGTGGGAGGCCAACTGCGGAGCCACACCCTTGAGGGAAGCCAAGGCTGCGACGGTGACGATTTCGCGGTCAGAGTCTGAGAGTATGTCGCCGGCAAAGATGTCGCCAAAAAGGTGCGACTTGAGATAGTAGTCGTCCTGTGGGCAGAAATCGTAGTTGAACGGCGATCCGCTCAATCGGGTTTGCGTCTCTGTTCCCATCTTGAGCGCCAACTCGGCGTCGTCCCAAGCCTCGGGTCGCTTCCACGCCTTTCCTTCGTAGTCTTTCTTGCCTTCTGCCTTACGCATATCGAGTACTTTCCTCAAGGTTTCCAAGGCATTGAATGAACGGGGAAAACCCGTGTAGGCATAAAGTTGGGAGAATGTCTCCTTTATTTCATTGATTGTTACTCCGCCTTCGAGAGCATCACTGATGGCGGGTGCCAAGCGGATGAGGTCGCCCTGAGCTTCAAGACTTGCCAGAGTGGCGAGGTGGAGTTGACGTTGAGTCAACGTATCGTTTGCTATAGACTGGTTTGTTGTTGCCATGATGATTAGGAATAGGATGATAAGTTTCTTCATTAGAGATATGTTATAGGCCCTTCAGTCCTTTCAGCCACTTTAAAACAGCGGCTCTAGTCTCTGGTGGGTTGTTTTGTGCGTTGTGGCCGTAAACGCCAAGTCCATTAAGAAATGTAGCACCTTTGCATGCTTTGTGTATCTCGTTCTCGTTGGAGAGACCGCTGCCCTCGTGGGTGCAGAAGGGTATTACCGTCTTGCCTTTCCACTTGTGTGCATCAATGAAGGTATAAACGGGCATCGGTGCATCGCCCCACCAAATGGGATAGCCGATGAACACGATGTCGTAGTCTTCCACTTTTGCGTCTCCCTTGTAAGCGGGGCGGGCGTTGGCTTCCCGCTCTTTACTCGCAATTTTCGTACATTCGTCATAATCGGTAGGATATTCCTCAACCGGTTCTATGTGGAAGAGGTCTGCACCTGTGGCTTCAGCAATCACTTGTGCCACGATTTGTGTGTTGCCGGTCTTTATATTGCCTACGCTGTAGTTCTCTCCGGTGCGCGAGAAGTACGCTACCAATACTTTCTTGCTGTTCATGTCTTTGTCGTTTTCTTTGTTCGTGCTTTGTGCACATGAGGTGAGGTGGAACATTGTGCAGAGCACTAATGCTATTGTATAGAAATATCTGTTCATAGCTGAAAGTTATAAACGGTACTTAATCCAAATGGTGTCGCCCATGCGTTCCACACTCTGAAGTTTGAGCAACGTGGCGGGTCGGTCGGGCTCGTCAATGCCGTCAAATACGGCAGCCATGCCTTTGCGGCCGTCTATTCCTGGGCCAATCATCAAGCTCACTTCGTCGAGAAGGCCTGCGGCAAGGAAAACTCCGTTGATATGCCCGCCGCCAACAAGGGCTATGCGCTCAACGCCAAACTCCGTATTGAGCATATCCATCGCCTTTGCCAAATCAATATGGCCTTTGCCTACGGCAATCCATGAGATGCCTTGGGCGTTGAGTGTGTCAAAATAGTCCTTCGGGCAGTCCTCGCATGCAACGACGAGCAACGGCTGACCGTTTTGCTCGTTAGCTGGCCATCGCAGTTTTCCGTGCGTGTCAATGGCCACGTCGTACCCAGGTTTTCCATTAGCGGCTTTATGAAATGCCGAATGGCCAATGGGCTCAACCGATTTTGCAACGAACGGCTCCGGCAAAGCAAAGTGCATCTGCATTGTCACCCGGCCCTCAATGGTTGTGGGGCAATTCAATTGGTCCAACGCTTCGTAATAGGCGTCAGAAGAGTCGATTTGTTCGGTCATGGCGCAGTCGATGCGTCCGTCCACCGATGCCATCATGTGGCAGATGATGTATGGTTTCATATACCTTTCTGTTTTTGATTAATGTAGAAAATCTGACGATGCAAATTTACCCAGCTACATTACAATGTGTTGTAGACGCATTGCGGATAGAATGACACGAATTGCGGAACTGTTGTGATTTTGAAAACAGGCGACTCGGCGTAGTTGTATTTGCAAGTTGAAACATTGCATCTAGGCATCGCGTTGAGAATGCAAGGCTTCGTGTAGAAAATGCAAAGCACCCAGTAAAAAAAGCAAGGCATGGTGATGAACGAATGTGCCCTTACTGAGGCTTCCAAGCGGCAGCGCCTTCAACGAGTGGTGTGGGCGCACGATGGGGGCGAAGTCTCCTGACTTCGCATGAGCGGCATTCACCATCTATGGAGGCGACGTTTCAAACGTCGCGCTCTACACGGCATCTTGAGGGCGCAAGCGCATGGGGGCAAAGACTCCCGTCTTCGCACGGTGTATGCACAAACTATAATCCGTGTAGAACGCGACGTTTCAAACGTCGCCTCCATAGAGGGTGTATGCCGTGTAGAACGCAAAGTCAGGAGACTTCGCCCCCATCGTTAGCTTCCATCGTTGGCTTCTGTAGCGGGCTAATATTCTTTTGCAGAGATTTGATTTTTGCTTTGCGCCCAACACGTTGGGCTCGTAGAAAGTTCATACTCCTAGCTCTTACGCACGCGCGCGTTACACCAATGTTTGTGCAAGTTGCCGTCAGCCGTCAGCCGTTGGGCGAACGATGGGGGCGAAGTCTCCTGACCTCGCATAGCCGCTATTCTATGCCGTGTAGAGCGCGAAGTCAGGAGACTTCGCCCCCATTGGTCGCCCCCATGCTCGTTTCGCCTCCATAGAAGGCGTAGCCACGCAAAAGCCACTGTGTGGCCTGACGGCTGAAGGCAACTTGCACAAACTTTGGTGTATATGCGTGTGTGCGCATGAGTGCAATTAGCGCCCAAAGAGGTTGCAATTAGCGCCCGATGAGGTCAATGTTTTTCATTGTGAAAACTTTGGTGTATAGTAATTTTGCAGCACAAATCATTTACCTAAAAAACATAACTCATGTCACACAAAACCAAAATGGAATGTTCCGTATGCCTATGCGGTAGTCTTTGCGTTTTCATCGTTGTCGTGGTGGAAAGGCTTGTACGTTGCAGCGTCATGTTGCTTGAATTAGTTTGCAGTTTGTGCGAGAGGGGATTATGGGCGGAAAAGTTCGGAAAATATTGTCGCTCATGCTTTACAGCTCATGCGAAGTCAGGAGACTTCGCCCCCATCGTTCGCCCCCATAGTTTGCCTCCATCGAGGGCACATGACTGCAATATAGCGCACAAAAAACCTCCGGAACGCATATGTTACGTCCCGGAGGAAAAAAAATATGACTAAAAATCTGCGTTAGTCCGCTGCTGTGAATTCGTCGAGGAAACGAATGTCGTTTTCGGAGAAGAGACGAAGGTCCTTCACCTGGTATTTTAAGTTTGTGATACGTTCTACGCCCATACCAAAAGCGTAGCCTTTGTAAATGGTGCTGTCTATGCCGTTGGCCTCAAGCACATTGGGGTCGACCATGCCGCAGCCAAGGATTTCCACCCAACCCGTCTGCTTGCAGAAGGCACAACCTTTACCGCCGCAGATGTTGCACGAAATGTCCATTTCGGCGCTGGGCTCCGTGAACGGGAAGTAGGAGGGACGAAGACGTATTTGCGTGTCGGGACCGAACATCTCACGGGCAAAGGTAAGGAGCACCTGCTTGAGGTCGGCAAAGCTGACGTCCTTGTCGATGTAAAGGCCTTCCACCTGGTGGAAGAAGCAGTGAGCACGCGCGGAGATGGCTTCGTTGCGGTATACACGTCCCGGGCAAATCACACGGATAGGGGGTTGCGTGGTTTCCATCACGCGGCTTTGGATGGAGCTGGTGTGCGTGCGGAGCAGGATGTCGGGGTGCTGCTCAATGAAGAACGTGTCCTGCATGTCGCGTGCAGGGTGGTCTTCTGCAAAATTCATAGAACCGAACACGTGCCAGTCGTCTTCCACTTCGGGACCGTCGGCCAAAACGAAGCCGAGACGGGAGAAGATGTCGATAATCTCGTTCTTCACAATGGAGAGCGGATGGCGCGTACCCAAAGCCGTGGGGTAGGGGGTACGGGTGAGGTCGATGTCGGAGTGGTCGCACTCTGTGCAGGCCACGTTTGACTTCAGTTCGCTTATCTTGTCCTGGATGGCAGTCTTGAGCTCGTTGATCTTCATTCCGAGTTCGCGCTTCTGATCGGCGGCTACACTACGGAACTCTGTCATCAGGTCGTTGACGAGACCTTTTTTGCTAAGATATTTGATACGGAGCGCTTCAAGGCTCTTTTCATCGGTAGCTTGTAAATCGGTTACTTCTTTAAGCAGCGATTCTATCTTTTCTTTCAGCATTCGCTTTGGTTTTGATTTAGTCGGTTCGGCTTGTCATTGCAGACAAAAAAGGATGCGTCATAATCGCGCGTTATTCCTAATTCCATGCAAAGATACTCATTCCCGTGCGGATTTGGCTCCTTGCTGCCTATAAATGTGCATCGGCATACATACACATTCATTTAAACCATACAAAAAAGCGATGCAAACTTCTTTTGAAGAATGCATCGCTTTGATGGTTTATGCGTTTGCAGAGAGTAAATCTGCAATTGATTCTTGATTAGTCGAACATCTTGGTGAAGTCCTCAGCGGAGATGGCCTTGTGGTTGAGGGTAATCACGTTCTTGAGAGCTTCGGTGAGCTTCTGGTCAATGCAGCGTTCAACGAGAGCGTTGACCTGTTCGCGGTTCTTCAACATTTCCTGAGCGTAGTTTTCAAGGTATTCGTCGGGGATGTTGTTCATGCCGTACTGTGCGAACTGGAAGCGGGCAGCCTGAACGGCAGCAGCCTTCACGTCCTTGTCGTCGACCTTCACGTTGTTGGCTTCAACGAGCTGTTCCTTGATAAGGTGCCACTTGAGTTCGGCAATGCTCTTGTCGAAGTTGTCGTCAACGAACTTTTCGTCCTTGTCCTTGTTGTTGGCCTTCATGATTTTCTTAAGAAGGTCGTTGGGGAACTCGAGGTCACCGACTTTGTTCTCCATGTATGCACGTACGTCGAGGAGAAGCTTGTAGTCGCTGTCGTTTACCTGAAGGTTCTGGATGGTTTCCTTCACCTTGGCACGAGCGTCTGCTTCGCTCTTTACTTCAGCGTCCTTGCCGAATACCTTTTCGAAGAACTCTTCGTTGAGTTCGGCGGGAACGAAACGGCTGATGCTGTCAATTTGGTAGCTGAAGTTGCCGGCGTGTTCTGCTACGGCGTCCTTTTCAATCTTGAGGAGAGCAGAGAGTTCGGCTTCGTTGGCTTCGTAAGCTGCAGAAGGATTGAACGTTACAACGTCGTTCTTCTTGGCGCCTTCGAACTTGGCCTTTTCGTCGTCGCTCTTGAAATACTTAGGCATGAGAGAAGCCGTTTCGATAACGAGACCGTCTTCCTTGGGCTGACCATTCTCGTCGAGTTCGGCGAGCGTACCGCGGAGAATGTCGTTGCTTTCGTAGCTGTCAACTTCTTCGGGGTGACCGGCCTGCTGCTGGAGTGCACCAAGCTGCTTGGATATCATGTCTTCTGATACTTCAATGTCGTAGTAGTCGACGGTATCGTCCTTCGTGAGTTCGGCCTTGAATTCGGGAGCGAGTGCGATGTCGAAGATGAAAGTGAAATCGTCCTGCTTCTCGATGTCCTGGGCTTCCTGCTTTTCGCTGCCGAGGGGTTCGCCGAGCATGTTGATCTTGTTCTCCTTGATATAGTTGAAGAGGCTGCTTTCAAGCAACTTGTTGACTTCTTCTGCCTTTGCAGTAGTGCCGTACATCTTCTTGATGAGACCCATGGGCACCTTGCCGGGACGGAATCCGGGCATCTGAGCCTTGTGGCTGAAGTCCTTGAGCGATTTGGTTACTTGTGCTTCGTAGTCGGCCTTTACCATGTTGATGGTGAGTTCACCACTTACGTTGCCAACTTTTTCAAACTTGATATCCATTGTTGTTGTTTCGTTGTTATTAAAATCGTTGCAATAAACGCTTCGCTGCGCACCTTCCTCATGGCGGAAAGTGTGGGTGCACGGCATAAGCGATGGCAAAATTAGTATTTTTCTTTTACCCGACTTGTGCTAAAGGCGCAAAATCTTCCCTTTCAAGAGGTTCATACGGGATAAATCGTACAAAACGAAGAAAACGGGGCGGTGTCTTGCTTGCGCAGAGACCGCCTCGTTTTGTTCGTAATCATTGTATTTTCCAAACGCCGTTGACCTTTACCAGGGGAAAAAGGATTTCTTCCACCGATCCGTCCTTGAATGTGACGTTGAGATAGGTGTTGGCCATTTGGTTGTTGTCGTGGAGTGTTGCACGCAGAAATTCGACTTTGGCCACTCCCTTCTTATGCTTTTCCACCTCGGCATTGTGGTGTTTGAGGGCCAGGACCACTTGCTTCTTGTAGTCCGCTGTGGTATTTTCACAGGAGGCCATGGCGGAGACGCACTCGTCGTAGTGGCCGTCAACGCCAAGTCGGTATAGCTTGGTGACCAAGGTGTCCGAAAGTCCTTCCTTTTCAAATGCCGACTCAGATTCCTGCTTTTGGTGGCAGGAGGTCAATGCGGCCAAACAGAGAAGGAGGCAGGCAAGATACTTTCCTTTCATCGGGACCCTTTGCTTTTATTTCTGACGGATGAAGATGTTGATGGGCGTACCGATGAAGCTCCAGCGCTCGCGAATCTTGTTCTCAAGGAAGCGGCGATACGGCTCTTTCACATATTGCGGCAGGTTGGCATAGAACACGAAGGAAGGAATCTGCGTGTTGGGAAGCTGCGCGCAATATTTGATTTTGATGTACTTTCCCTTGATTGAAGGGGGAGGATACGACTCGATGAGCGGTAGCATCTCTTCGTTGAGTTTGGAAGTGGACACGTGGCGCTTGCGCGAATCGTATACCGTCTTGGCTGTTTCCAGCACCTTGAAGATGCGCTGCTTGGTGAGGGCGGAAGCAAAGATGATGGGGAAGTCTGTGAACGGAGCCAGGCGGTTGCGGATGGAGTCTTCGTAGTGACGGATGGCCTCGTTGCTCTTGTCTTCAACGAGATCCCACTTGTTTACAACCACAACCAGACTCTTGTTGTTCTTCTGGATAATCTGGAAAATGTTGAGGTCCTGGCTTTCTATGCCGCGTGTGGCATCGAGCATGAGAATGCACACGTCCGAATTCTCGATGGAACGGATGGCGCGCATGACGGAGTAGAACTCAAGGTCTTCGGTGACTTTGTTCTTGCGGCGGATACCGGCGGTGTCGACGAGATAGAAATCGAATCCGAACTTGTTGAAGCGGGTAAGGATGCTGTCGCGTGTGGTGCCTGCAATGTCTGTCACGATGTTGCGGTCAACGCCGAGGAATGCATTGATGATGCTGCTCTTTCCGGCATTGGGACGGCCGACAACGGAAAAGCGGGGAATGCTGTAAGCGTCGTCGTCGGCATTGTCGTCGGGACCGAGTTTCTCGATGATGAGGTCGAGCAAGTCGCCCGTTCCGCTGCCCGTAATGGCCGAGATGCAGAAGGGGTCGCCGAGTCCAAGCTTGTAAAACTCTGCGGAAGTGTAACGGTCCTCATTGTTGTCGGTCTTGTTGGCACAAAGAATGACGGGAATCTTCGTTCTGCGAAGAATTTGTGCTACCTCGGCATCAAGGTCCGTAATGCCGTTTTTGATGTCAACGACGAAGAGGATGACGTCGGCTTCATCGGTGGCCAAGCTTACCTGTTTGCGTATTTCACCTTCGAAGATGTCGTCGGAGTTGACAACCCAACCGCCGGTGTCGACGAGAGAGAATTCTTTTTTGCCCCATTCACACTTGCCGTATTGGCGGTCACGGGTGGTGCCAGCCTCGTCGCTGACAATGGCTTGCCTTGTACCGGTCAGGCGGTTGAACAAGGTGGATTTGCCGACGTTGGGGCGGCCTACAATAGCTACTAATTTTGACACGTTGTTAATTGTTATGTGAGGGTATGAATGGATTTAATAAAGCTAATCAGGGACAAGGCCTTAATCAAGCTTGTATCCGTAAGCTTCGAGGCGTTTGGCGTTGTTGCGCCAGTCCTTGTCCACTTTTACGAATATTTCAAGGAAGATACTTTTGCCGAAGAATTTCTCAAGAGTCTTGCGCGCTTCCGTGGAAACTTTCTTCAATGCCGTGCCGCGATGGCCGATGATAATGCCTTTTTGGCTGTCGCGTTCCACGTAGACAACGGCGTTGATGTGGATGCTTTGGTCCTTTTCTTTGAACTGCTCAACGACGACTTCCGTGGCGTAAGGTATTTCCTTGTCGTAGTACAGAAGTATTTTCTCCCTTATTATTTCAGTGACGAAGAAACGGGCGGGTTTGTCGGTCCACTGGTCTTTGTTGAAATAGGGAGGGGAATCGGGCAGGAGTTCCTTGATGCGCTTGAGCACATTGTCGACATTGAATTTCGCCTTGGCAGAAATCGGATAAATCTCTGCCTGGGGCAGGCTCTCGTGCCATTGGGCCACAAGTGCTTCAAGTTCCTTCTGGTTGCTTACGTCAATTTTGTTGATGAGAAGCAGCACGGGAACTTTCATCTTCTTCACCTTGTCGAGGAAGTCGGAATTCTTCTCGGGCTTCTCCACTACGTCCGTCACATAAAGCAGGATGTCGGCATCCTGGAGGGCCGACGTGGAGAATGCCAACATCTCCTCCTGGAGTTTGTAGTTGGGTTTCAGTACGCCCGGTGTGTCGGAGAAGACAATTTGTGCGTCGTCAGTGTTGATAATGCCCATGATGCGGTGGCGTGTGGTCTGCGCTTTGAACGTGGCTATGGAGATGCGCTCGCCCATGAGCAAGTTCATCAGCGTGGACTTGCCTACATTGGGATTGCCTACGATGTTGACAAATCCGGCTTTGTGTGTGGCTTCTTGATTCATGTGACTGGTGTTCATAAATGAAGATGTGCTCAATGGTGCACGGCAAGCGTGTTGTCGGGCATTATTGGGCACATCTGCATGAATGGTAGTGGGTTGTGAGGCTTGTTCGTCTTTGTAGGCAATTCTATAAGGCTTTTATAAAATCACCCTTATGCTATATTAAGCGTTATAGCCCCATTTGAGATAAGCTGCACCCCAAGTGAAACCGGCTCCGAAGGCGGTGAGGATGAGGTTGTCGCCCTTCTTGAGCTGTTTCTCGTAGTCCCAAAGGGCGAGAGGCAGTGTGCCGGCAGAAGTGTTGCCGTAGCGCTGGATGTTGAGCATGACCTTGTCCATAGGCAGCTCAAGGCGGTGGGCTACAGCTTCAATGATTCTTACGTTGGCCTGATGGGGAACTACCCATGCGATGTTCTCGTTGTTGAGACCGTTGCGCTCTGCAATGGTGGCACAAGCGTCGCTCATGTTCGTCACGGCGAACTTGAACACGGTGCGTCCTTCCTGGTGCAGATAGTGCATGCGGTGGTCGATGGTGAAATAGGAAGGGTTGCAAACAGAACCGCCGGCCTTCATGCAGAGGAAGGGGAGTCCTTTGCCGTCGGTGCGAAGGAAGCTGTCCTGCCAACCGAGGTCTTCTGTGGTGGGTTCTACGAGCACAGCAGCTGCACCGTCGCCGAAGATGGGGCAGGTGGCGCGGTCGGTGTAGTCGACGATGGAAGACATTTTGTCGGCACCGCAAACTACGATCTTCTTGTAGCGTCCGCTTTGAATCATGCCGCATGCTGCATCCATGGCAAAAAGGAAACCGCAGCAAGCAGCTTGCATGTCAATGGCGAAAGCGTTCTTCATTCCCAAACGGCCTATTACAATGCTGGAGGTTGAGGGGAAATGATAGTCGGGGGTTGTGGTGGCAACGATTACGCAGTCTACTTCCTGAGGGTCGGTGCCGGTCTTTTCAAGAAGCTGTCTCACGGCTTTGCGGGCCATGTAGCTTGTGCCGAGACCTTCCTCGTTGAGGATGCGACGTTCTTTGATGCCGATGCGTGTCATAATCCACTCATCGTTGGTGTCGACCATACGCGAGAGTTCGTCGTTGTTGAGGACGTACTCGGGCACGTAGCCGCCTACACCGGTTATGATTGCATTGATTTTATCCATGGGGTATATGATGAACCGGCTTTGCGCAGACGCAATGGCTTCTTCCTGCGAGGGGAGAACGGAGGCAATGCCGATGGTAAGTCTTTGTATAAAAAAGAAATAGTTTAAGAGTCTATTAGTCTATGGCGTTCCATCACGTTCTTGTGGTGAACGCAGACGAGTACGTCAAGGAGCTATTACACTCTTAAACTACGTTTTGGTCGGGTTATATCCAACGTTTGGTGAGAACGGTACGCAGTGATTATTCTGCAACTTCCTTCACGATGGCGAGCTTGCCGCGATAGTAACCGCAAGCGTTGCAAACCGTGTGGTATACGTGCCAAGCGCCGCAGTTGGGGCAGATTGCGAGTGTGGGAGCCACAGCCTTATCGTGAGTTCTACGCTTGAGAGTTCTCGTCTTTGATTGTCTTCTTTTAGGATGTGCCATTTTGTGTTATAACGTTTTATTTGTGATTGATATTCTTACTTTATAGCTCTAGTGCAACTTGCGAATGTTGCCTTGTTTGCTTTTCTGATAGTCGAGTCGTCGATGATTACTCAAAGTCTTCTTCTTCGGGTGCTTCGGTGAGTATTCGTCCGGCTATGTCGGGATTGCATTCACCGTCGGCGTGTACTCTCTGAAGGGGGAGTGAGGTTTCAACGATTTCGTATACGTCCCAGCTGAAGTCGTACATGCAATTTCGTCCTTCGGTATATTTCAAGTCATCACCGTCGAAGTCTTCCTCTTCGCCGTCTTTGACCTTGATGGTTTCCACGGCGTTTACGGGTATGCTAAGTTCGTCAAGACAACGGTCGCACAAAACTTTAGCGACACCTTCAACTTCCACTTTGACGCTGTAGATGTCGTTCTGCGCAGGTTTGACGGTAAGTCTTACGTCAACATGGCCGCCTTCTATTTCCTCTTGGTCCAATTCCTTAAAGTAACTGTCGTTCAAGGATATATTTAAAGTTGAGCCTTGTTGCGATGCCTTCGCCAAGTCTATGTGTAAAGGGCTTTCACTTTGCATAGCGGGTGCAAATTTAGTATTTTATCTCTTAACATGCGCATCCATCGTATCTTTTTTTGCTCTATAGAAGCTTTGGAAGGAGATTTCGAAGGAATTTTATATGAAAAACGACGGGCGCAGACGCGTAGACGATGGTATTTTTTGTGTAGAACAAAGGCATGAAACTCAACGGAGTTCCATGCCTTTGAAACAGTTATGTTCGCTTCATTTGTTATGCTTTGGGTGCAAGGGTAATCTCGAGTTCGTCGAGTTGCTTCTGGTCTACCTGTGAGGGCGCGTCGAGCATGACGTCGCGGCCGGAGTTGTTCTTGGGGAAGGCAATGCAGTCGCGGATGCTGTCGAGACCGGCGAAGAGGGATACCCAACGGTCGAGGCCGTAAGCGAGACCGCCGTGAGGAGGTGCACCGAACTTGAAGGCATTCATGAGGAAACCGAACTGCTCCTGTGCACGTTCGGGGGTGAAACCGAGAACCTTGAATATCTTGGCCTGGAGAACGGCGTCGTGGATACGGATGGAGCCACCGCCAACTTCCACACCGTTGCAAACCATGTCGTAGGCATCGGCAAGTACGGATGCAGGGTCGGTGTCGAGCTTGGGCACGTCGCAAGGCTTGGGTGCGGTGAAGGGGTGGTGCATGGCCAGCAAGCGTCCTTCTTCTTCGCTCCATTCAAACATGGGGAAGTCTACGACCCAAAGAAGTGCAAACTTGTTCTTGTCGCGAAGGCCGAGGCGCTCGCCCATTTCAAGACGAAGTTCGCAGAGTTGCTTGCGTGTCTTCATGGCGTCGCTGCCTGAAAGGATGAGGACGAGGTCGCCGGGTTTGGCGCCCATTGCCTTGACAGCTTCGGCGATGACTTCGGGAGCGTAGAATTTGTCGATGGAACTCTTTACGCTGCCGTCTTCGGCCACCTTAATATATACGAGACCCTTTGCTCCGATTTGGGGCGACTTGACAAAGTCGGTGAGCTGGTCGAGCTGCTTTCGGGTATAGGAGGCGCAACCTTCGGCACAGATACCGCCGATGTAGGCTGCTTCGTTGAATACTGAGAAAGTGCCCTTGCCCTTGAGCGTGTCCATGAGTTCTACGAACTCCATGCCGAAACGCATATCGGGTTTGTCGGAGCCGAAGCGACGCATGGCTTCGTGCCAGGGCATGCGGATGAACGGTTCTTCTCCGAGGTCGTAGCCGCGAACTTCCTTGAAGAGGTACTTGGCCATTTCTTCAAATGTGTGGATGATGTCGTCCTGGGTGACGAAGGACATCTCGCAGTCGATTTGTGTAAACTCCGGCTGACGGTCGGCGCGAAGGTCTTCGTCGCGGAAACACTTCGCAATCTGGAAGTAGCGGTCAATGCCTGCCACCATCAGGAGCTGCTTGAGCGTCTGCGGACTTTGAGGCAGTGCATAGAACTGTCCGGGATTCATGCGCGAAGGCACGATGAAATCGCGTGCTCCTTCGGGGGTGGAACCGATGAGAACGGGGGTTTCTATTTCAAGGAAGCCTTTGGAATCGAGGAAATTGCGAACGGCGATGCAGAACTTGTGGCGCAGTTCGAGGTTCTCTCTTACGCATTGGCGACGGATATCAAGGTAGCGATATTTCATGCGGAGGTCGTCGCCGCCGTCGGTGTTGTTCTCAATGGTGAAAGGAGGAACGTCCGACGCATTGAGTATGTGGAGTTCGTTTACGATAATCTCAATGTCGCCGGTAGGCATTTTGTCGTTCTTGGAGTAACGTTCGTTTACCGTACCGGTAACTTGGATGACGTATTCGCGTCCGAGTTTGTTGGCTTGTGCGCAAAGGTCGGCGTTCGTTTCCTCGTTGAACACGAGCTGGGTGATGCCGTAGCGGTCGCGAAGGTCGATGAAGGTCATCCCGCCCATTTTGCGGCTGCGCTGTACCCAACCGGCAAGTGTGACGGTCTGTCCTACATGGGAAATGCGGAGCTCGCCACAGGTATTTGTTCTATACATGTTGGTATGTTTTGCTTTTCGCCCGTTTCGTGGTGAAGCGTTGTAAAATGTAAGCGCTCCGTGAAAGTAAGGCTAATGTATATTGTTTACGACTGCGAAATTACAAATATACTTTGGATGTGGAAAGTATGGTTTTGATTATTTGGGGGCTTCTACGCGGTAGACGCTCGTCTTGATGATGGAAATCATGCGCAGGGTTTCTTCATGAGTGGGAGTGGTTCCTTTTGCCATGAGCTTGAGGGGCATGGCTTGTTTGCCTGGTGAGTAGGGCGGTTGGATGTAAGAAACGGGAAGCAGTTGCAGTCCGTGTCGCTGGTAGAAACTGATGCGCTTTTCTGCGATTGCGTTGGTGGGAGGTTCTACTTCAAGGATGATGGAACGGGCTTGGTTCGTAGATAGAAATCGGTCCAGCGCGGTGCCTCCATAGCCGTGTCCGCGCGAAGATGGTTTTACAGCAAAGTGTTCAATGTAGGCGAAGGTTTCAAAGTTCCAATAGGCGATGAAACCCAAGAATTCATCGCGGTCGTTGGTGATGTAGAGTACGTGGAATGCACCTTCGTGGTCCATCAGGTCCAGCCATTCTTTTGTGGGTCGACGTTCGTCTGAAGGGAAGGCCGATTCGTAGAGCTCTGCGGCTTGGTCTTTGTATCCTGGGTTTGCGGTGGCGGTAAGTGTCATGGTGTAGGTGTAATAAATGCGGGCTTGGATTCCTAGGAGTTTATTTGAGGCTTCGCGTTGAAAAATCGATCAAGCGAGCTCGGGAGAGCTCGCCCCCATCGTTCGCTTCATCGTTCGCCTCATTGCTCATTTAATCCTTTATGAATTTGAGCGTTAGAATCTTGGAGAGCCTTTCGCGGAGCGTTGCTTCATCGTCAAGACGAATGCTTACGGTGAGAATTGTTCCCGTGTCTGTATAGTCTCGGGCCGTGATTTCAGCGGCTGCTTCACGAATGAAACGCATGGCGACGTCTGCGTCTTGGTAGGGAACGTCTATCTTGAAGACCGCTTTCATGATGCATTCCTTCAGTTCGCAGAGGTCAAGTGCTTCGGCAGCAGCGGTTTTGTAGGCTACGCCTAATGGGCCTGTACCGAGTTTTACACCACCGAAATAGCGTACGACGATGACCAGCGCGTAGGTGAGCGTACGCGACTGTATTTGTCCGAGGATGGGGCGTCCTGCCGTACCGGACGGTTCGCCGTCGTCGTTGGCACGTGTCGTTTCGCCTTTGTTGCCTACCACGTAGGCATAGCACACGTGGCGCGCATCGTAATACTTCTTCTTGTAGGAAGCAACGACGTCTTTCGCTTCCGTTTCGTTGTTGACATGGAGGGCGAAGGCGAGGAAACGGGAGCGCTTTTCCGTGAGTTGGGAGTTGGAGGGTGAAGCGATTGTCGTGTACGTGTCCATATATAATAAAGGAGTGCAAACTAAGAATGCGAGGACTGCGCCGTGTCATTGCAGACGGGTGCAGTCCTCGCATAGGAATGATGTTGGCGCGTTAGTTGAAGTGGTAGAGGAACGTCGCAATACCTGTGAGTGCAGGCTTGCGCTGGTCCTTGATTTCAATGGTAAATTTGATTTCCACTTTCGTAATGCCGCGGAGGTTGGCGATGCTGTGAAGCGTAGTAACGAGACGTATGCTTTGACCGCTGAGGACGGCCTGGCCGTACTTCATCTTGTCCATGCCGTAGTTGACCATCATCTTGAGGTTGTTCACCTTGATGATCTGCTCCCACATGTAGGGAAGGAGGGAGAGGGTGAGGTAACCGTGAACGATGGTTTGGCCGAAGGGGCCGTTCTTGGCACGTTCGGTGTCAACGTGGATCCACTGATGGTCGAGCGTGGCATCGGCGAATGCGTTGATGCGGTCCTGGTCGACGGTGAGCCACTCGGACTTGCCGAGTTCCTGGCCGAGGTATTTCTCGAATTCTTCGTAAGAGTTGATGGTAAGCATATGCGTATAGGTTTGTCTGTACTATTTATCGTGTGGCTGAAGTTTCGGTCATGGAGAGCGACGTGAGGAGATACTGGGCATTGAGCGTTGCCACGCACTTGTAGGAGCCGAACGTCTTTCCTTCGTTGTCGCGTTCAATGTATTGGTCAACGGTGAAAGTGGCCGTGTAGCCGCCGTCGCCGTTTTGGCGCTTAATGTCCATGTCGCGGTTTACCACGAAACGGCAACTTTCGATGTGCTCGTTGAACATGCCGTTGATGGCGCTGACGACTTCCGCCTTCGTAGCGTTCTTCTGGTGAAGGAAGGTGGTCATCGTGGATGCGATGTTGGAGCAGATGAGCGTTTCGTCCTGCGACTGGAATCCCTTGAAGAATTCGGTGCAGACGTTTGTCACTTCTTCTTGTTCGGAATCGGAAAGCTGATTGTCCTTGATTTGAGTCTGGGCAATGGAGGCTTCTGAAGCATAGCGTCCGTCGGGGTGGGCGTCCATGTACTGCTGGTAGGCATCAGGCGTTCCTAACTTTTGTGCGGTAATCCAGTCGAGAGAGTCGATCTTGATGTCGCACAAGCGTCCGTATTTGTCGCTCTGATAGGTGTTCTTGAAGTTCTTGAAGTCGTTGACCGTTCCGTTTACGGCGATGCCGTTCCAGGCCTGAATCATTTCGTTGAGGGTGTTGAGACGGTTGCGTACCTCATCGGCATGGGCACCGTTGGGGTATTTCTCCAAGTATGCCTCGTAGTCTTCGGGATTGTCGTTGTCCTCAAGCGTGTAGTACATCGTTTGCTCGTCGTCGGTATTTGTCAACGAATAGTAAGCGAATCCGCCTGCACCACAAAGAAGCAGAACGACTATTACGATGATACTGATAATAAGTCCTTTATGGCTCTTTTTCTCGGGAGGCAGAGGACTGCCCGGAATGGGCTGCTGCTGAGTGGGAGGATAGGGCGGAACAGGATTGGGCGCTTGTCCTGCGGGAACTTCAGGAGCGGGAGGAACTTGCTGGTGAACGGGTTGTTGAAACCCAGCTTGTCCAGTTGTATTGTTGTCTGTTTGCATAAATCAAGTTTAGGGCTTGTTCTTGTGCCGATTGGCTCGGCGTTGTCTGATGTCGGCTTTCTTCTTGGCAGAACCAGAACCGTGAAGACCTGTAATGTAGGTCTTCTTTTTGGCTTTGGTCTTTACCTTGTCTTCTTTGGGCTTTTGCTTGAGCTTTGCGCCCTTGAAGGTGATGCCGCCCATCATGGCTTGCGTGATTTCCTCGTCGCTGGCTTTTCGGTCGGTTGTCATTCGTGGGTGGTTTGTTTGTAGGACGAAATCCTGCTTCTGTGCCGAATGGGCATAGAAGCAGGAATTGTATAGTTCAATATAGGTAAGAACCTACGTGTATCAATGGTGGAAGAGTCGGATGCCGGTGAATGACATGGCCATGCCGTATTTGTCGCAAGTGGCGATGACATGGTCGTCGCGGACGCTGCCGCCGGCTTGTGCAACATACTGTACACCGCTCTTGTGGGCGCGCTCGATGTTGTCGCCGAAGGGGAAGAAGGCGTCGGAACCGAGAGCCACTTCGGTGTTCTTGGCTATCCATTCTTTCTTTTCTTCTGCGGTGAGCACTTCGGGCTTTTCGGTGAAGAACTGCTGCCATGCACCGTCGGCCAACACGTCGTCGTGGTCTTCGGAGATGTAGATATCGATGGTGTTGTCGCGGTCGGCGCGGCGGATTTTCTCTACCCAGGGAAGGTTCATTACCTTCGGGTGCTGGCGGAGCCACCAGATGTCGGCCTTGTTGCCGGCAAGACGGGTGCAGTGGATGCGGCTTTGCTGTCCGGCGCCGATGCCGATGGCCTGGCCGTCTTTCACGTAGCAAACGGAGTTGCTCTGCGTATATTTGAGGGTGATGAGGGCGATGCGGAGGTCGCGTTTGGCTGCTTCCGTAAATTCCTTGTTTTCGGTAGGAATGTTCTGGAAGAGTTCGTCGGAAGTGAGGTCAATCTCGTTGCGTCCCTGCTCGAACGTTACGCCGAACACCTGCTTATGCTCAATGGGAGCGGGGCGGTAGTTGGTGTCCATTTTGAGGATGACGTACGTACCCTTGCGTTTGGCACGGAGTATTTCCAAAGCCTCGGGGGTATAGTCGGGAGCAATGACACCGTCGCTGACTTCGCGTTTTATCAGGAGAGCCGTAGCGAGGTCGCAGGTGTGGGAGAGGGAGATGAAATCGCCGTATGACGACATTCTGTCGGCACCGCGGGCGCGGGCATAGGCGGAAGCAATGGGAGTGAGGGGTTCCGTGATGTCGTCAACGAAATATATCTTGCGGAGCGTGTCGCTGAGGGGAAGGCCAACGGCAGCGCCGGCGGGTGAAACGTGCTTGAACGAAGCGGCAGCGGGGAGGCCTGTGGCTGCGCTGAGTTCGCGTACAAGCTGCCATCCGTTGAGGGCATCAAGGAAATTGATGTAGCCGGGACGGCCGCCAAGTACTTCTATGGGTAACTCGCCCTCTTCCATGTAGATGCGTGAGGGTTTCTGGTTGGGGTTGCAACCGTACTTAAGTGCAAGTTCTTTCATTGCTTTGTATGGGATAATGTATGTGTTCCGAGGTTTTGGGAATATTATTCGGCAATGCCGGCTTCGATGAGCGCCTGGCAAAACTTGTGGACATCGGTTTGGGCTGTTTCGGCATCGATGTCGTATTCTGCTGTCAGAGCTTCCACCATTTTGGCTTCGTCGGCCGTGCCTTGTTCTATGAGGCTGAAGATGAAAGCGCCCGTTTCGTTGGACACGTTGAATTTGGTGTAATCGATGTTGCTGATGCCGTTTGCGAAGATTACCTTTTCGCCGCATACGTCGCGCAGCTCAAATCCGGGTTTGATTTTCATTGTATGTTGTATTTATGAACATTCCTAAAGTGTGCCATACCGTTTGTTGTCGGCAAAGAAATGGCGGTGGGTGTAGAGGAAGTAGCGGCGCAAGGGGAGAGTGTGCATCCAGAAGAAGGAATAAATTCTCCATTTGGCCGAGGTGACGGGCAGTGCCGTTGCGCTTCCTTTGCGGAAGAATGCAGACGCTCTTGCCACTACTTTCTTTTGTTCCGTTTGTTCCGTGCCGAAAGCGTTGCCGTCGCCACGGAGGGTGATTGATTCGCCTTCAATGCAGACAATGCGGTGGAGTACGAAATTGCCGAGAGTGGTTTGGGCGAGCACCACATCGCCTACTTTCAGCTCCTTGTTGCCTATGGGTTCGAGCACAATTTTGTCGCGCTTGTTTTCGAGGAACGGGCGCATGCTAAATCCTTTCGCCACGATGGTCACACTGTGGCCGGCTTCAATGTCCTGACGGATGAACTTGACGAATTCATCGTTGGGAAGCGTGATGACGCGGCTTTCGTTGGGCGTGAGATTGTGGCTTTGAGGGGACATATGTCGAATCCGTTGTTATATTGCAAAATATTTGGCGCTACTTGCCGTCTTTGGGAAGGTCGGCCATGAGCGTTTCGTGGCAAACGTGTGCCGCATCGGCGTCGGGCAGGCAGTTGAGACTGTAGCAAGGAACCTTGTTGCAGATGGTTTCCACTACGTTGCGGATGCGGTTGGAGAAGTCGCGGTTCCATACCAGTTTGGAAGAAGAGGACCATAGTTCAACGAATCCCATAATGGGTTGCAACTTTTCTATTTCGTTGTTCGGTGCCTGATGGAGCCGTACGATGCCGCCGAGGGGATACGATTCGTTGAGGTAGAAGTTTCTCTTTCCGCTCCAGGGCGTTCCGAAGATGCGAACGGAGTTGTCGGGCATGACTCTCAGTGCCGGGTTGTCGTCGTTGAGAATATTGGTTCCGGCAATGTGTTTTACCCACAAGTCGGAGTGGGTGCTTTTCCCTGTGCCGCTTGTGCCGAGGAACGAAAACGCATAACCTCCATGACACACGGTGGAAGAGTGGATAAGCAACGTGTCGTGTATGATGGCTCCCATGGTGAAAATGAGCATCATGGCGTTGTTAAGGCCAAAGGCTTGTTCTTGCTCTGTGCCGCTCAGTGCTATCTCGAAGTCGTTGCACGAGCTTGGGGCATACAGTGTGGTGGCATGCGTGCCGTTTGCCGTGTAGAGTTTGAACAGCATGCTCCCATTTTTGCTTTCGAAGACTTCCTGGCGGATGTCCATACTGAAGAATTCATGTACGGGTTTGAACGTTTCTTCGTTGCAAGCGAAACGGTCTTTTATCTCTACCCTGATTTGGGAGAAGTCTACGCTTTGGTCGTCCGCCTTTCTGCTGAACGGGGCGTAGGAGGGTAGCAGACGCTTTACGTGCTGTATGTCGCTGGCATTGATGGTGATGCCGATATCGGCGATGGACAGGTGTATCTGGTTCATTGCAAAATGATGGGGCGTGACGGTCGGCGGCGTGATGCCATTATTCTTCGTTGCCGTGGTTGACAGCGGTGAACTTGAAAGCGGTGCTTTCTAGTTCCACTACTTTTCCGGCAGCAGTTTTCTTCGCAGACTTTCTTACCTTGATGTATTGGTTCTCCAGTTTCTTGCGTGACGTGTTGAAGAATATCACGCTCGTCTGGTGACCAGGATAAATTCCTTCAAGGTAGGACTTCAGTTGCAGGGTGTAGTTCGTGCGGTCGTTGAGGAAGTGGGTCTTCTTGTCTATGGTGCCGCCGGGAAGAGCGGAAATCTGTGTGAGGTAGACCGTGGAGTCGGCCAGACTTGTGCTGAAGCCGAAGGCGTAGATGGTCTTTTCGGGCTGACCTGCCGTGCGGGCCTGTATGCCGGTGCTTGCGGCAAAGAGAGCGGGGAGGACTATTGCGGCAAGTTTGCGGGATATCTTCATAGGTTGCAGTTTATGTATTTGACAGAGCCTCGCTAACGTCAGTCGAGGTATTGGCGCAACTTGAGCAGCGCTTCTTCTGTTTGTTCTTTATTGTATCCTTCGTCCTCGAGCCATTGGCGGAAGGCGTTAAGGGCTTTGGTGTGCATTTGTGCCTTGCCTGCCCGAAGTCCGCTGGCGTACTGGTGGTAGGGGAGAAGGTTGCGGTTGTAGTTTCCGTCGCTCATGGTTTGATAGTATTGTGAGCTCGTGATTCCTGTGGACGCAAGCTCACTTGAGCTCGCTTACATAAAATAGTAAAAAGCCGTGTAGAGCGCGAAGTCAGGAGACTTCGCCCCCATACGCTACGCCTCATTATATATAATAAGGAGTGGACTTACATTTCGGCTTCGCGCAGACGTTCGGCGTTTTCCGCTACTACGAGGTGGTCTATGCAGTCCTGGATGTCGCCGTCCATGAAGGCTTGCAGGTTGTAGACGGTGTAGTTGATGCGGTGGTCGGTGATTCGACCTTGCGGATAGTTGTAGGTGCGTATTTTGGCCGAGCGGTCACCGGTGCTGACGAGCGTTTTGCGTCGTGAGGCAATGTCGTCAACGTATTTCTGGTGCTCGCGGTCGTAGATGAATGTGCGCAAACGGGCGAGGGCGCGCTCTTTGTTCTTGGGCTGGTCGCGGGTCTCGGTACATTCTATAAGAATTTCTTCCACGACTCCCGTGTTCGGATTCTTCCAGTTGTAACGCAAACGCACACCGGACTCCACCTTGTTGACGTTCTGTCCGCCGGCGCCGCTGGAACGGAAGGTGTCCCATTTGATTTCGCCCTCGTTGATGACCACGTCAAAGGCTTCTGCTTCGGGAAGAACGGCCACGGTGGCGGCTGAGGTATGTACTCGTCCCTGTGTTTCGGTGGCAGGAACGCGCTGTACGCGGTGAACGCCGCTTTCGTATTTGAGCGTGCCATACACGTCGGCACCCGTTACGGAACATACGATTTCCTTGAAACCTCCCGCTGCTCCTTCGCTCGCACTGGACACTTCGAGTTTCCAGCCTTTGCGCTCGCAGTATTTGCTGTACATGCGGAAAAGGTCGCCGGCAAAGAGGGCTGCTTCGTCGCCGCCCGTTCCGCCGCGAATTTCAAGAATCGCATTTTTTGCGTCTTCGGGATCTTTCGGAACGAGCATGAGCTTGATGCGCTCTTCAGTTTCGGGTATGGCTTTCTCGCATGCGGACACTTCCTCGCGGGCCATTTCCTTGAGTTCGGCATCGGACTCGTTGAGCAGGATGTTCTTGCTTTCTTCAAGATTGCCCAGCAACTGTGCGTATTCCTTGCGGGCTTCCATCAAATCCTCCAGTTCTTTGTATTCGCGGGTGAGGCGAACGTAGCGCTGTTGGTCTGCAATGACGGAGGGGTCGGTGATGAGCGTGCTGACTTCCTCAAAACGCGACACGAGTCCGTTGAGTTTGTCGAGCAGTGTATTGTTTTCAGCCATTTCTGGTTATTGTTTTCTTTTGGACGGACGGAAGAAACGGAAGGCAGCGTTCCACAGAATGCAACACCAACCGATGATGGCGAGGATGCCTTTTGCCCATTGTACGAAGCCTGCTGGTTTGTTGGCCAGCTCCTGGTATTCAACTCCTATGAGGAATCCGAGGCAGAGCATGCACACTGCCATGTAGGTGGCTTCAAAGGCCTTTCTTCTTGTCATGGAATGCAGGGGTGAGGTTAGGTTGGTCTGTCGGACCTCCTTATTAATAGTTGAATTCGCCGAATTCGCTCTTGATGGTGAGCGAACGCTGGCCTTCTTCAATGTGTCCTACAATCTGGGCATCGATGTTGAAGCTCTTGCTAACGGCAATGACCTGTTCGGCCATTTCGGGAGAAACGTAAACTTCAAGTCTGTGCCCCATGTTGAACACCTTGTACATCTCGGCCCAGTCCGTTCCGCTCTGTTCGGCAATGGCGCGGAAGAGGGGAGGTACGGGGAACATGTTGTCCTTGATGACGCGGCAGTTGTCGCCCACGAAGTGCAGCACTTTGGTCTGTGCGCCGCCGGTGCAGTGCACCATACCGTGTATTTCGCTACGCATCACGTCAAGCAGTTTCTTTACGACGGGCGCATAGGTGCGGGTGGGGGAGAGAACGAGTTTGCCGGCATTGACGGGTGCGCCTTCCACGGGGTCGGTCAACTTGTAGCCGCCGCTGTAGACGAGTTCTTCGGGCACGGCATGGTCGTAGCTTTCGGGGTATTTTTCAGCGAGATATTTGGCAAACACGTCGTGGCGGGCTGAAGTCAGTCCGTTGGAACCCATGCCGCCGTTGTATTCTTTCTCGTAAGTGGCCTGTCCGCAGGACGAGAGACCTACGATGACGTCGCCCGGACGGATGTTGGCGTTATTGATAACGTCGGAGCGCTTCATGCGGCAAGTAACGGTGGAGTCGACGATGATGGTGCGCACGAGGTCGCCCACGTCGGCCGTTTCACCGCCGGTGGCGTAGATGCCCACGCCCATGTCGCGCATTTGCTGCAGCAGTTCGTCCGTTCCGTTGATGATGGCGGAAATGACCTCTCCTGGGATGAGCATTTTGTTGCGTCCGATGGTGGAGCTTACAAGGATGTTGTCGACGGCTCCTACGCAAAGGAGGTCGTCGGTGTTCATGATGAGCGCATCCTGTGCAATGCCTTTCCAAACCGAGAGGTCGCCCGTTTCTTTCCAGTACATGTAGGCGAGGCTCGACTTCGTGCCGGCGCCGTCGGCATGCATGATGTTGCAGTATTCGGGGTCGCCTCCAAGAATGTCGGGGATAATCTTGCAGAAGGCTTGGGGGAAGATGCCCTTGTCGATGTTCTTGATGGCGTTGTGTACGTCTTCTTTCATGGCGGAAACTCCGCGCATCATATAACGTTGCTTGCTGTCCATTGGTGTGGTTGGCTGTTTGGTTTATGGTTGGGGGACGGAACACGTTATGCTGCGGGTTCCGCGTGTATGTTTCTTAAAATTCTACTGTAGGCGCTTTCTCCGCTCCTGCTTCGGCTTCAAACTGCGATTTCTTTTCGAAACCGAACATTCCCGCTACGATGTTTTTGGGAAACGAACGTACCGACACGTTGTAGGTTTGCACGGCTTCGTTGAAGAGCCGGCGGCTTTCGTTGATGCGGTTTTCGGTTCCTTCGAGCTGGGCTTGGAGTTCGGAGAAGTTTTCGTTGGCTTTGAGTTCGGGGTACGATTCGCTGACGGCGAGCAAACGGCCGAGAGCCTGTGAGAGTTCGCCTTGTGCGGCTTGTATTTGCTTCAGCTTTTCGGGCGAGAGGTTGTCGGCGTCCACATTGAGCTGTGTGGCTTTGGCTCGTGCCTCCACCACTTCCTGCAGTGTGGTGCTTTCGTGTTTGGCATATCCCTTCACAGTGTTCACAAGGTTGGGGATGAGGTCTGCGCGTCGCTGGTACTGCGTTTGTACGTTGCCCCATGCCGTAGCTACGGCTTCGTCCTTGGCTACGAGCAGATTGTAGGAATGGAACGTGAAAAAGGCTACGATGAGCACCACGATGCCGAGCACGAGTAAAATGGTCTGGTTTCTTTTGGGTAGAGCCATAGTTGTAAGTGTAGTGACGTAATGAAATGAGATATGGGGAAACGCAATTCGTTTCTTGTCGGATTGGACGGGTCAAGAGTAGATTGCCATTTTTATGCCGTGAGGCAATTAGAAATGTCCGCCGCTACCGCCTCCGCCGAAACTTCCTCCGCCGAAGCTGCCTCCGCCGAATGAACTTCCGCTGCTGCGGCCTGAACCTCCGATGAAGGGTGGGGGGAAGAAGCCTCCGGCGCTGTTGTTGCTTTGGTTGTCGTCTTGAAAGTCGGTTTTCTGGAAGCCGCATTTCGGACACTGGCGTACCACTTTGATGTAGTAGTTTCCCGTGCTTGCGTTTTGGATGCGTTTGCGGCTGATGCACGTCATCGGGAAATGCCCGCAGTGCGGACAACGCTTGCGGCGCCGGGAACTGAAGTACGACAAGCCTGCTATACCAAAGACGAAAAAGAGCACAAGTCCGGCGAGGAAAATGTCGCCATCGTCTGCTTCGTCTTCATCGTCGTAGGAAAGCGACGGGTCTTTGCGGATGTAGCGGTCGATGTCTCTTGCCGTTTCCACCATGGCTTCGCTCCATTTCCCTTCGCGAAGCAAAGGCAGCATGGTGCGGTTTTCTATTCTTCGGCAGATGGCGTCAGGAAGCGTGCCTTCAAGTCCGTTTCCGGTGATTATCTGATAGCTGCGGTCTTTCGATGCAAGTATTACGATAAGTCCGGTATTGTCTTTGGAACCGACGCCGTATTTCCTACCCAGTTCCATACCGAACGTATATGGGGCGTCGCCTTCAAGGTTTTCTACGGCAACGAAAATGGCTTGCACACCTTTTTCGTGTTCCAGGGCGTAGAGCCGGACATTGATGGAGTCTTCCGCTTCTTGCGAAAGCACGTGGTCGGGGTTGCAGACGTGTTTGCGCTCGTCCTGCAAATAGGGCATGGGCAACGTTTGCGGCGACCATTTGGCAGCAAATGCTGACAAACTTGCCAACAGACATAACGTGAGTAGTGCGGCTTTGATGTGACCCATGCGGTTTGGCTTTTCGGACGTGCGGCCAGAGAAGTTATTTGTATTTCAGACTTCAAATGTCCAATTTTTCAAATGCAAAGATAGTGTTTGAGGCACGAAGATTGAAACGATTTGCAAAGTTTTTGCCCGAAACGGCATCGCTGGCATGCTTGCATGGAGATTGCATTCTTCTGTTGGAATCTTCTTTCTGTTATAACAGATGTAAAACGCAGCTGTCTTGGTATGATGTTTGTGTGAACGGATATTAAGATGAAAATGAACGTCGGAATCTTCAAACTAGAGCGCAAAATATGGGTGAAAAGGTTTTTGCAGGCTACGAAAAGGCATCTCGTGAAAACTCCAAGGCTTGGAATTTTTACGGGGTGCTTTGGAATTTTTCCTAGATGCTTTACTCTTAAGATAAAATACGTCGTGTAAAACGCCTTTTTAGGACTCAGATAGACTTTGGTTATGTTGCAAATTGCAAGATTATTTATGAGTGTGCATTATTGTGGAATGGAAAGGGCCCTGAGATTAGCCTGTACGCCGGCGAATGTATGGTCGGAAGATTTTACGCTATTCTCAGGGCATTACAGGCTCTTTTATGTTTGCATTCATTCACTCTTTTGCGATGGTAGTGTGATACTATAGAAGCAAACGGTATGTTGTTCAGACAACGGACGAGGTTGCGATTACATCCAAAATAGCGCCATTCATTTCCCTCGCTCTGCCCCGAAACTGCCCCTGCAAGCGAAAGTTTTGAGCATGGATGGAGAAATTCCGAAAAATTGAGTACTTTTGCTCTCAATAATTCAAAATAGTAATAGCAATGCTGACTATCAAACAAATCCTCGAAGACAAAGAGGCTGTGATTCGCGGTCTCGAAAAGAAGCACTTCAACGGTGCGCGCGAAGCCATTGACCGCGTACTCGAATTCGATAACAAGCGCAAGGAAGCCCA
Source organism: Christensenella sp. UBA1685 (assembly GCA_963600165.1). Lineage (GTDB taxonomy): Bacteria > Bacteroidota > Bacteroidia > Bacteroidales > Bacteroidaceae > Alloprevotella. Next base: position 25,938 of record CAVCAV010000002.1, read on the forward strand.
GGCTGAGCTTGACTCCCTCAACAATCAGGTTAAGACAATATCCAAGAGTATCGGCGGCCTTATGAAAGAAGGCAAAAAGGAAGAAGCCGAAGCCGCCAAGCAGCAGGTTGCCGACATCAAGGCCAAGGGAAAGGAACTTGAAGAGGTGATGAAGCAGGCAGAAGAAGACAAGAAACTTTTGCTCTATACCATCCCCAACATTCCTTACGACATCGTACCCGAAGGCAACGGCGCTGAGGACAACCTCGTGGTAAAGACCGGCGGTCACGACACAGTGTTGCCTGAAAATCCGCTTCCCCACTGGGAACTTGCCAAGAAGTACAACCTCATCGACTTCGACCTTGGTGTGAAGATTACCGGCGCCGGTTTCCCCGTATATATCGGTCAGGGTGCCCGTCTGCAGCGTGCCCTCATCAATTTCTTCCTCGATGAAGCCCGTGCTGCTGGTTACACGGAGATTATGCCACCCACGGTAGTCAACCAGGCTTCCGGCTACGGCACCGGTCAGCTTCCCGACAAGGAAGGACAGATGTACCACTGCAACGAGGACGACCTCTACCTCATTCCTACGGCCGAGGTGCCCGTGACCAACATTTATCGCGATGTGATTCTTTCCGAGGACCAGCTTCCTGTCAAGAACTGCGCCTACACCCAGTGCTTCCGTCGCGAAGCCGGTAGCTATGGCAAGGACGTGCGCGGTCTGAACCGTCTGCACGAATTCTCCAAGATTGAAATCGTTCGCATCGACAAGCCCGAGCACTCCAAGGAGTCGCATCAGGAAATGCTCGACCACGTGGAAGGTTTGTTGAAGAAACTCGAACTTCCTTACCGCATTCTCCGTCTTTGCGGCGGCGACATCAGCTTCACTGCTGCACTTTGCTACGACTTTGAAGTCTACAGCGAAGCCCAGAAGCGCTGGTTGGAAGTAAGCTCCGTTTCCAACTTCGACACCTACCAGGCCAACCGTCTTCAGTGCCGTTACCGTGGTGCCGACAAGAAAATCCAGCTCTGCCACACACTCAACGGTTCTGCCCTCGCTCTTCCGCGCATCGTGGCCGCTTTGCTCGAAGACTTCCAGACTCCTGAAGGCATCCGCATTCCCAAGGCCTTGCAGCCTTACATGGGTTGCGACATGATAAAGTAAGTTGAAGAAGCGGGCGGGTACTTGAGAAATATAACGGCCGCTGAAACCGCAAACCTATTCCGCTCAAATTCTTCTATTCATTCCTTCATCATAAAAAGGCACGACAAATTGCTGTCATTTCGCGACAAACGTTTGTCGTGCCTTTTCTACGTTATGCCGCAAGGCAAGTGCTTCAAACGGCCCCGTTGTTGTTGAAGTTACATCCGGTTTTTTACAAACATCAGAATATGTCCCGCATACTGTCCATCGATTACGGAAAGAAACGTACCGGTTTGGCTGTGACCGACCCTTCGCAAATCATTGCCAACGGATTGACCACTGTCGATACCCAATCGCTCATAGCCTACCTCGCGGACTATTTTTCACACGAAGATGTGGAGCGCGTTGTCTTGGGTTTGCCTACACAAACGAATGGCGAACCGTCTGAAAACCAACGACGTGTGATGGCTTTCTTGGAGAAATTTAAGAAGAAGTTCCCTGATATGCCCGTGGAGTTGTACGATGAACGCTTCACCTCTGTATTGGCCCATCAGGCCATCCTCTCTTCCGGCATAGGAAAGAAGCGCCGTCAGCAGGACAAGGGGCTGGTCGATGAAATCAGCGCCTGCATCATTCTCCAAAGCTGGATGGAAAGCAAGATGGCATGGTAGTTTCCGCAGAGGACAACAACTGTAGATTCTACTCCCTGTATTTGCATAAAGAGCTAAACGGCAATTATTTACATAGAAACATTTAAACTATCGCATTAACATATGATTCTTCCTATTTATACTTATGGAATGCCCGTACTCCGCAAGGAGGCCGAGGATATTACCCCCGACTATCCCGAACTCAAGGAGCTCATCGCAAATATGTTCGAGACCATGTACCACAGCGACGGCGTGGGTCTCGCAGCTCCCCAGATTGGCAAAGCCATCCGCGTGGTCGTCATCACGCTCGACTGCCTCAAGGATGAGTTTCCCGAGTATGCCGATTTCAACGAAGCTTATATCAATCCCCATATTGTGGAGTTTGATGACAGCGAAACCGAACTTCTCGACGAAGGTTGCCTGAGTCTCCCCGGCATTCGTGAGCCGGTTCGTCGTCCGAAGCGTATCCATGTGACGTATATGGACCAGGACTTCAACGAGCACGACGAGTGGGTAGACGGCTACCTTGCTCGCGTCATGCAGCACGAGTTCGACCATCTCGACGGCCATATGTTCATCGACCGCATATCTCCCCTCCGCAAGCAGATGGTCCGCAGCAAACTTAATGCCCTGCTCAAAGGCAAATTCAACTGCGGTTACAAGGTAAAGTCCCCGAAATAATCCAAGAAAGGAATAGGATTTTATGAGCTGAGCTATGGGAGCGAACGCTGGAGGCGAACGATGGGGGCGAAGTCTCCTGACTTCGCGCTCTACACGGTAAAAGTAACACAAGTCCGCGCATGCGAGCTCGGGAGAGCTCGCCCCCATCGCTCGCCCCCATCGCTCGCCCGAAACGTCCTTCAAATCATCATACCAAAGCCACCCCCTCCCATGTCGTCTATGCACAAATATCATCGGTTCCAACGTGCTTTTTGGTGCACGTTGCGTTGTTGTGCAATAATGATGGCGTGCTTTTTCGGCTTTAGCCAAACCATTTCGGCCCAAGTGGACGCAGAAGTCGCCACCATCATGGGGCGCAATGCCCTCAGTGTGGACGACTATCTCACAGCAGTGAAGTATTTCAACCAGGCCATTGAGGCCAAGCCCTTCCTTTCCCGCCCTTACTATTATAGGGCCTATGCCAAGTTTACGTTGGAAGACTACGTGGGTGCAGAGGCCGACTGCTCGCAAAGCATTTCGCTCAACCCCTACATCAGCGAGGTGTATCAGTTGAGAGGACTTTGTCGCATACACTTGGACGATTTCGACGGTTCCATCGCAGATTACTCGCGCGTGCTCCGCGAAACACCCGACGACCAGGGAGCGCGCTACAATCGAGCCCTTTGCTATCTACAGCAGAAAGACTATGCCAAGGCCGACTCCGATTTGGCCTACATCGTCAAACATTGGCCTACCTACAGCCGTACCTATCTGGTAAAGGCACAAAGCGCTTTTGAACAGAAAGACACGCTGGAAGGCATGAAATGGATAGACCATTTGCTTTCCATCAGTCCGAAAGAAGCGCAAGCTTGGAGTTTCAAGGGACGCTATGCGCTGCAAAAGTCCGAATATGCATTGGCCGACTCTTGCCTCACGCAAGCTTTGAAATACCAAAGCAACGACTTCGAAGCCTATGTGGCCCGTGCGCAGGCTCGCCACGCCCTCAACAAGTTCGGTCTCGCCATTGCCGACTACGACAAGGCCATTGAACTCGTTCCGCAACATTTCGTGGCGCACTACAACCGAGGTCTTCTGCGCAGTTTTGTAGGCGATTTGAACAAAGCCATCACCGACTTCGACTTCATCCTCCAAGTAGAACCCAACAATACTTTGGCCCTCTTCAATCGTGCCCAGTTGCGCGAAAAGGTGGGCAACTACCGCGGAGCCATTGCCGACTATTCCCAACTCATCAAAGCCTATCCCAATTTCACTTACGGCTACATGCAACGTGCAGAGTGCCGAAGGAAAATAGGCGACAAACGTGGTGCAGTGGCCGACGAGACCTATGTGGCACAGCGCGACCTCGACATAGCCTTTGCCCGTGCGCCCCGCACCAAAACGAAAAAGGTACGACTCCGCTCGGAGCATGCACTTGAACAGTACCAGCAACTCGTTCAGGAAGACCCCGACACCGTGCGCAACGTGTTTGGCACCATGTTGGGAAAGGTGCAGAACGAAAAGGTAAGCAACGACCTTTGTCCCATGTTCCATGCCGCTTTCCGTCCCGTATACACCCGTGGCTACCATTCCGTGGCATTTATGTCTGAAATGGCCGCGTTCTCTTCACTCAATACCCCCATCCGCCAATTCTGCCTCACTGCCGAAACGGAAACATCGGGCACCGATGAGAGCGAGTCCGACTGGCGACAAGTTGAACGGACAGCCTCGTCCTTGAGCAAATGCAATCAACTCGTGGTAAGTTCCGCCATCGCTGCAGACCGCTACAACTTCACCACCGCCCTCAACGACGCACAGGAGGCTCTCCGCTCCGACACGGCCTCCGTCGTGGCTTTGCTTCAAAGCGCTTTCGTGCTTTCACGCTCAGCAACTTCCGGCACTGTCTCATCGTCCGAAGCGCAAAGCAGCATGCATTTGGCCCAATCGCTCCTTGAGCGGGCCAGGACAATCTCTCCCAAAAGCGCCGTAGTTGTCTACAACCAAGCTTGCCTGTTGGCACAAATGGGAAACGCAAAGGCTGCCATTGAAACGTTCACGCAAGTAATCACCCTCGATGCCCGTTTTGCCGAGGCCTACTACAACCGCGCCATTCTCCTCAGTGCCGATGGAAACACGAAAAAAGCCGCTGAAGACTTCAGCACTGCTGGTCAGCTCGGACTCTACAAGGCCTATGCGCAAATGAAGAAGCTCAACAATTAAGCAACTAAGCAACGCCTTTGCGCAGCGCTTTCATGCGGAAATACTATTTTTGCAAAACATCCTAATAACATCATATCCAACAATTACCCTACCATGTTAAAACCTGTCATACTTTCGTTGGCCAGCATGTGCATGCTCACTGCTGGTGCTCAGGTCAAGGAGCGCTATTGGCTCGACCCTGCCGTGAACAGAGTGAATACCGAAGCTCCCCGCAGCGACTTCTTCGCTTACGAAAGCGTACAAGGTGCAGAAAAGGCCGACAAGAAAGCCTCTTCGCGCTACCTTTCGCTTGAAGGCAAGTGGAAGTTCAATTTCGTGAAAGACCACCAAAATGCCCCTGCCGATTTCTATTCCGTAAAGTTCGACGATTCCAAGTGGGAGGACTTCCCCGTGCCCGGACTTTTTGAACTCAACGGACACGGCGATGCCATCTATAAAAACATTGGCTACGCCTGGGCAACGCAGTTCGAACCCAATCCTCCTTACGTTGAGGAAAAGAACAACTACACCGGTTCTTACCGCAAGACCGTTACCGTTCCCGCCAACTGGAAGGGCGAGCGCATTTACCTCCACGTAGGTTCCGCCACGTCCAACCTCGCCGTGTGGGTGAACGGAAAGTTTGTCGGCTACAGCGAGGACTCCAAGGTGGCAGCCGAATTCGATCTTACGAAATATTTGAAGCCCGGTCAGGAGAATCTCATTGCCATGCAAGTGATGCGCTGGTGCGACGGTTCCTATTTCGAAGACCAGGACTTCTGGCGCTTTACCGGCATTGCCCGTGAAGTGTACCTCTATTCCCGTCCCGAGAGCCACGTTTCCGACATTTTCATCACCCCCGACCTCACCGACAACTACACCAACGGAACCCTCGCTATCCGTTTGACGGGAACCCGAACCTCAGGTTGTCGTGCCACGCTCACTTTGCTCGATACCAAAGGAGCCAGCGTGAAGACGGAGGACGTGGACCTTTCAAAAGGCAACGGCAACCTGAACTGGACCATTGCCAATCCTCTGAAATGGACAGCCGAAACTCCTAATCTCTATAAGCTCCGCGTAGAACTTAAAGACGCCAAAGGCAACCTCATCGAGAGCTTCAAGCAGAATGTAGGTTTCCGCAAGGTGGAGATAAAGAATTCTCAGTTGTTGGTCAACGGACAGCCCGTGCTCATAAAGGGTACCGACCGTCATGAGATGGATCCCGACGGCGGTTACGTAGTCAGCGTAGACCGCATGGTTCAGGACATCAAGGTGATGAAGGAGCACAACATCAATGCCGTCCGCACCAGCCACTATCCCAACGATCCGCGCTGGTACGACCTCTGCGACGAATACGGACTCTACGTTGTAGGCGAAGCCAACCTCGAAAGTCACGGTATGGGCTACGGCGACAAAACTTTGGCCAAAGTGCCCAAGTACCTCCAGACCCATCTCGAACGCAACCGCAACAATACGCACGTGCTCAAGAACCATCCCTCCATCATCATATGGAGTCTGGGCAACGAGGCCGGTTACGGTTCCAACTTCGAGAAGGCTTACGACGAAGTCAAAGCCTACGACCCCTCGCGCCCCGTTCAGTACGAGCGCGCAGGGCTTGAGCGCGGCACCGACATCTTCTGTCCCATGTATTACGACTACAAGTCGTGCGAGAACTATGTGAAGCAAAATCAGCCGCGTCCGCTCATCCAGTGCGAGTATGCCCACTCCATGGGTAACTCCATGGGCGGCTTCAAGGAATATTGGGATTTGGTTCGCAAATATCCCAACTACCAGGGCGGTTTCATTTGGGACTTCGTGGAACAGGCCATCCGCGTGAAGAACAAGGAAGGCAAAGAAATCTTCGCTTACGGCGGCGATTTCGGACGCTATCCTGCCACCGACCACAACTTCAACTGCAACGGTTTCATTTATCCCGACCGTCGTCCGCAGCCCACGGCGACCGAAGTACGCTATTTCTACCAGGACGTATGGAGCCGCTTGGCCGATGCCGAAAAGGGCACAGTGGAAGTCTACAACGAGAACTTCTTCAAGTCGCTCAGCAATGTAGCGCTCGACTGGACCCTCTGCGACAACGGAAAGATGGTGGCCACAGGCACAGTAGCCGACATCGACGTGAAACCTCAGTCGAAAGCCATCGTGGAGCTGGAAGGCTACAAGCCAGTCAAGGCAGAAGGCGAACTTACGCTCAACATTTCCTATCGCTTGAAACAGGCCGAACCCCTTCTCGAAGCAGGATATGAAGTCGCCCACCAGCAGTTCGTGCTCAACGCCTACGCTTTCCCCACAGTAGAACAGACGCTTGCTTCCACTGCGCAAGTTTCCACCACCTCCAAAGGAAAGAAGGCTGCAGCTGCACAACCCTCGGTGACGAAAGACGAGCAGCTTGCTTGCCTCACCCTTACGGGCGGACGCACTTCGGCCACCTTCAGCAAGAGCACCGGTCTGCTCGACTATCTCGACGTAGACGGCAAACCCATGTTTGAAGACCGCCTCTCTCTGCAGCCCGACTTCTGGCGCGCAACCACCGACAACGATTACGGCGCAGGACTTCAGAACCGCTTCGGCGCCTGGAAGAATCCCGAACTCAAACTCACTTCCATGAAGGACGAGGCAGATGGTCAGAACAGACGCGTGGTTTGCACTTACTCCATGCCTTCCGTCAACGCCAACCTTACGCTCACCTACACCATGACGCCCAGCGGCAACTTGGTGGTGAACCAGAAGCTCACGGTCGACAAGGACGCCAAGGACAAACCCTTCCTTCCCCGTTTCGGCATGACGCTCCGTATGCCCGAAGACTTCAACGCTGTGACGTACTACGGACGCGGTCCTGCAGAAAACTATGTTGACCGCCACGAAAGCCAGTCCATCGGTCTTTACACCCAAAACGTCAAAGACATGTTCTGGGGTTACATCCGTCCGCAGGAAAGCGGTAACCACACCGACGTGCGTTGGTGGAACGTGCACAACGCCAACGGCGAGGGCCTCACATTCCGCGGCACCGAACCTTTGGAAATGACCTCCATCAATTACGAAACGCAGGATCTCGACGACGGTCCCGAGAAGACCGCCCGTCATTCCCATGCCGGCGAACTCGTTCCGCGTAAATACACCGTAGTTCATGTGGCACAGCGCCAAATGGGTCTCGGCTGCATCGACTCCTGGGGTTCATGGCCGCTTGAGAAATATCTCATTCCTTATGCCGACCACGAATTCACCTTCATCATCTCCCCCAGCAATTAATGGTGTGAGCAGCATTAAAATGTGGAACTCTAACACGTGAACAGAGCATCGTTCCTGTCCCACTGTTAGTACCACCGTTAAATAGAAAAATCCCCTTTCTCCAGCGAGAGAGGGGATTTTCTATATTCTTTTATTTACCTTTGCGTAACCATGTGAAATCATAACACCGAAACATACATGAAAATCAGAACCTTATTCTTATCAGCACTTTTAGCTTTGGCTCCTGCAGCCGCTTTCTCCCAAACCTACACAACCGTCTATCCCAAGGGATTGGCTAAAGCCGCCCACAAATGGGTGGCCAAGGGCGAATGGCGCAACGGTTTCGACAAGGCTTCGCCCGCACCTACCGTCAACGAGACGGAGTTTTGCGTGCAATACAGTCGCAACACCAAGCAATGGGATGCCGTGTTCGACTGGCTCCAGCGAACGGACCTCTTGGCCATCAAGCCCGGACGCATGCCCATTGGCAACAGCGGACTCACGGCCTCCGTGGAAGAAGGCGACAACTGGTGCAGCGAAGACGACCTCAAGAACGGAAAAGGTTCGGAGTCGCACCGCGCGAAGATAGACTTCATGATAGTAGTGAAAGGCACGGAAGGCTTTGCCCGCCTCGACCACGAAACGTCCACCCCCAACTGCGACTATACGCCCGACGTGCTCCACTACAACTTCGATGCCCAGAAACTCGAGCGCTTCGTGTCCATTCCCGGAACGTTCAACGTGATGTTCCCCTGCGACTGGCACGTGGCAAAGGTGCGCACCTCACAGGCCGACCAAGCCGTGAAAGTGATTGTGATAAAGATTGATTACGTACAATAAGGCTGTCGGCGGAAAAACGTAGGCTGCCGGTTCATGTTTGCCCTATTGATGAAAACGATGAAAAGCAAAGTTACCGAATAGTTTTCATAAACCTGTTGACATCCGGCTAAAAACTGCCAAAATGCCTGCACGGCGGCAAATATGCCTCCCTACGGATTCCCCACGTACTTATTTCTCTCTAATTTTACGGCTAATAAACACAATGCCGCTGCAACTTGCCCTCATGCTTCTCCTTATTTAGCATAGACAGTTGTATGCTTACGTCAAAAATACCGGTACGCGACTTCGTGCGGCATGAGGTCCGTACAAAACCTTCTTACACTCACAACATGTCAGAGAAACATAGTTTGGTGACGATTGCCAATTTGTCGAAAGAGAAGATTCTCTATCTAATCAGCATGGCACAAGAGTTTGAGAAATCTCCCAACCGGAAGATTCTCGAAGACAAAGTGGTGGCAACGCTCTTCTTTGAACCTTCCACCCGAACCCGCCTTTCTTTCGAAACGGCCGCCAACCGCTTGGGGGCACGTGTCATCGGATTTACCGACCCCAAAGTGACCAGCTCTACCAAGGGCGAAACGTTGAAAGATACCATCATGATGGTCAGCAACTATGCCGACGTGATTGTCATGCGCCATTACCTTGAAGGCGCTGCCCGCTACGCCAGCGAGATTTCTCCCGTGCCCGTAGTCAATGCCGGCGACGGTGCCAACCAGCACCCCTCGCAAACCATGCTCGACCTCTACAGCATCTACAAGACGCAGGGTACGCTCGAGAATCTCAATATCTATCTCGTCGGCGACCTGAAGTACGGACGCACTGTGCATTCGCTCATCATGGCCATGCGCCATTTCAACCCCACGTTCCATTTCATCGCCCCGAAGGAACTGGCCATGCCGGAGGAATACAAGATCTACTGCCGCGACCACCACATCCGTTTTGAAGAACACGAGGACTTCAATGCCGACGTCATCAAAGAAGCCGACATCCTCTACATGACACGTGTGCAGAAAGAACGCTTCACTGACCTTATGGAGTATGAGCGCGTGAAGGACGTATATATCCTCAAGGCGTCCATGCTCTCCGACGTTCGCGACAACATGAAGATTCTTCATCCGTTGCCCCGTGTCAACGAGATAGCCTACGACGTCGACAACGATCCGCATGCCTACTATTTCGAACAGGCTCACAACGGACTCTTCGCCCGTCAGGCCATCATTTGCGACGTGCTCGGCATTACGCTCGACGATATCAAAAAATAGTGTTCACCTTGGGTGGTATCATAGCCATCCGCCAAAACTTTCGTTATAGTCATGAAACGTCAAGAACTCATGGTGGCCGCTATCCAGAACGGTACCGTCATTGACCATATACCTTCCAGCAAACTCTTCCAAGTAGTTCGCCTCTTGCACCTCGAGGACCTCAAGTCTTCTTCCGTAATGATCGGCTATCGCCTGAAGAGCAAGAAGATGGAGGACAAGAGCATTGTGAAAATAGAAAACAAGTTCTTCTCCGATGCCGAACTCAACCAGCTTTCCGTCGTAGCTCCCAATGTCACGCTTTGCATCATCCGCGACTACGAAGTTGTAGAAAAAAAGTGCGTGACGCTTCCTTCCGAACTGGTCGGCATCGTAAAGTGTGCCAACCCCAAGTGCATCTGCAACAACGAGCCCATGCCTACGCGCTTCCGCGTAACCGACAGCAAACTGGGTCTCATTCAGTGCCACTATTGCGAGAAGGAACAGGAATTGGAAAAGGCAAAATTAATTTAATAGTCTATGGCAGCTTCAGGAAAAATGGACTGGAAACCAGGCACGATGATTTATCCTCTGCCCGCATTGCTCGTTTCGTGCGGTGCTGCGCCAGAGGAATACAACGTGTTCACGGTGGCATGGAGCGGGACGATATGTACCAATCCCGCCATGTGCTACATCTCCGTCCGTCCCGAACGCCATTCCTACGACATCATTTGCCGTAACATGGAGTTCGTTCTCAACCTTACGACCGAAGAACTTGCCCGTGCCACCGACTGGTGCGGAGTGCGCTCCGGACGCGACTACAACAAGTTTGAGGAAATGAACCTTACTCCCGGTAAAGCTTCGTGTGTGCAGGCCCCCATCGTCATGGAGTCGCCGCTGAGCATCGAGTGCCGCGTGAAAGAGATTGTCCATCTCGGTTCACACGACATGTTCATCGCCGAGGTGGTCAACGTACAGGCCGACGAACGCTTCTTGGACGAAAACGGCAAATGGCATCTTGAGAAAAGCAATCCGCTGGTCTATCTTCACGGCGGATATTACGGACTCGGCGAACTCATCGGCAAATTCGGCTGGAGCGTAAAGAAACAAGAATAAACTTACAGCAAGAGAACGTAAGCGATGGATACCCTCTGCCGCTTGCGTTCTCTTGTGCTTTTAAAATAAAAACCAATCTTCTATGAAAAGAGACACACAGATTTTTCAACTCGTAGAGGCAGAACGCCGTCGCCAACTTCGCGGCATAGAACTCATCGCTTCCGAAAACTTTGTCAGCGATGAAGTGCTGCAGGCTATGGGTTCGTGCTTGACCAACAAATATGCCGAGGGCTATCCCGGTCACCGCTACTACGGCGGCTGCGGAGTGGTAGACCAGGTGGAAACGTTGGCCATCGAGCGTGCCAAGGAGCTCTTCGGCGCAGAGTATGCCAATGTGCAACCTCACTCTGGCGCACAGGCCAATGCTGCCGTGCTCCTCACCGTGCTCAATCCCGGCGACACCTTCATGGGACTCAATCTTGCCCACGGAGGCCATCTCTCCCACGGTTCTGCCGTGAACACGAGCGGCATACTCTACCATCCCGTTGGCTATAACCTCAATCCCGAAACAGGCCGTGTGGATTACGATGAAATGGAACGGCTCGCTTTGGAACACCGTCCGAAACTGATTATCGGCGGCGGCTCGGCCTACAGCCGTGAATGGGACTATGCCCGTATGCGCGCCATTGCCGACAAAGTAGGTGCGCTCTTTATGGTTGATATGGCACACCCCGCTGGTCTTATTGCTGCCGGCTTGCTCGACAACCCGGTGAAATATGCCCACATCGTCACCACCACCACCCACAAGACGCTGCGCGGTCCTCGTGGCGGTCTTATCCTTATGGGTAAGGACTTCGAAAATCCGTGGGGAAAGAAGACGCCAAAAGGCGTAGTGAAGATGATGAGCCAATTGCTCAACAGTGCCGTTTTCCCCGGCGAACAAGGCGGTCCGCTTGAGCACGTCATTGCTGCCAAAGCGGTGGCTTTCGGCGAAGCCCTTCAGCCCGAGTTCAAGGAATATGCACTTCAGGTGAAAAAGAATGCCGCTTGTCTGGCAGAAGAACTCGTGAAACGCGGATTCGCCATTGTCAGTGGCGGAACGGACAACCATTCCATGCTCGTAGACCTTCGTCCGAAATATCCCGAACTCACCGGTAAGGTGGCAGAAAACGCCTTGGTTGCCGCCGACATCACGGTGAACAAGAACATGGTGCCTTTTGACGACCGCTCGGCTTTCCAGACCTCCGGCATACGTCTTGGTACGGCAGCCATCACCACTCGCGGTGCAAAAGAGGACCTCATGGTGCTCATTGCCGAACTCATCGAGCGCGTTTTGGACAATCCTACCGACGAACAGGTCATTGCCGACGTGCGCCGTAAGGTGAACGAAACAATGGAAGGCTATCCCTTGTTCGCTTACTAAAGCTTAAAACAATATATGAACAGTGGTTTTGCGCGAAGCGCGGGCTAAAAAGTCTGCTCTTCGCGCATTGCTTTTTGTCTCAGCTAATCTGCCAAGTATTTATGGTCTAAAATTGCAGCATTGCTGCCGGCGTGATGTTCAAAGCACGGCATAATAATCTTGCGATTTTCAAGGTGGGCTCTGAGCGGCCTGCTACATAGTCGTTGATGCGCGACGGACTTACGCCAATCTCGCTGGCAAGTTGTTTTTGAGTCATTTTCTTTTCTTCGAGCGAAAGTTCTATGAGCTCTGCAACAGAGGGTTTGCCTATGGGGTAATGTTTCTTTTCGTATGCTTCTACAATATCTGACATAAGCGTCAGTTCTACAGCATTTTTGTCGTTGGCAGGAGTTTCGTCTGTCACCAACGGCAAAAGTTCCTCTATTCTGTTGAGGGCAAACTCATATTGTTCTTTAGTTATATTTTCCATGACTTCTTGATGATTATATGTTTGAACAATCAATTTTGTCATACTCTTGATGTGTGCCGACAAATCTGATGAAGATTCGGCTGATTGTGAATTTGATTACGACTATCAATCTATAGTTGTTTCCTCTGATGTTGAACACATAATGTTGGTTGCCTACATAATCCGCATCAGGAAAGTCTGACCTTATGTCGGAGAAGTTGTGCCATTCCGCCTCTTCTGCTATCTGATACCATCTTTCAAGTGCTATTTTTGAATCCTCTCTTCCTTTGGATTCGTAGAAATCCCGTAGTTTTCGATGTGATATGATTCTCATTCGTGCTTATTTTCATTGGTGCAAGTTTAAGCAAGAATTTTGGGGAACACAAATATTTGGAGTAAAAATTTTGGAAAACAATAAATATAGGCATTCCACCGCGAACTGGCTGTCCTATCATGTGGAGGATGAATACGCAAAGTCTTTCGCACATGATGAAGGGATTGGTTGTTTGGGTGATGAGTGTCATAAGGTATGTTTTTTAGGCGTATAGGTCAAATTGCAGGATGTTTTTTCCCACCTTTTGTTCTATAGGTCAAATTGCAGGATGAGTAAGGTGCCGGTTTCTTAT
>CAVCAV010000003.1:0-39386 GCA_963600165.1 Christensenella sp. UBA1685
TTCGGCATCCATGGCCTCAATGCCCACAATCTTCATGCGGCGCTTCATCTCCTCGCCCACTTTGAGTGTGTTGGCAATGGAGCCTTCTTTCTCGAGCTCTTCGAACTTTCCGAGGCGGTCGAGCGATACGTTACGACGTCCGTCGCCGACGAGTTGGAGGTATTTTTCGAGGTGGCGATAATGCGTTCCGAGGTCGAGATAATGTAGGAACGCGTCGCGCTCGTAACCGACGTTCACGAAGCAAGCGTTGAGTCCGGGCATGAGTTTCCTCACTTTTGCCAAATAGATGTTGCCCACGGCAAAGTTCTCCGTTTTGCCTTCGCGCTGGAATTCCACGAGTTTTTTGTCTTCGAGGAGGGCAATGGAGATGTCTCTGGGCGTTACATCGATGATTACTTCGCTTGTCATGAATTGGATTTTTTTCAGTGCGGCTTTTGCGTTGCGCTGTACGTGAAAGGAATGGGCTTTGGCAGTCACCCTGCGGCGCGAAGGAGCATCGGGGCGTTCCCTTCGCCAATGAATGATAAACAACGGGGTGAGAAGTGCCGAAGCTTGCGCCCATCTGAAGCTTGTGGCTCTCGTGCCATGGTGGAATGGGCGCAACGCGTGACGGCCGGCATTGCTTGTTTGTTAGCAAAAACGAGCAAACGAGCTATGTTGCAACATTGTTGAACCTACAGACCTCGTTTACTCGTCAGTTCGACTTCGCGGAAGAAGTCAAAGGAGCATGTTATTTGCTCTTATGACGATTCTTGCGCAGTCTTTTTTTACGCTTGTGCGTAGACATCTTGTGTCTTTTTTTCTTCTTACCGTTAGGCATAGCTTTGATGTTTATTGGTTAATTATGTGGATTGTTTTATTCTCTCGTGGGGTTATCCCTCGATGGGCACTTCGCGTATTTCGCCTTTGTTCTTGAGCTCGAAGTCCTTTGCGGGACGGAACACGGCGACGTTGTGTTCGGGGATGATGATGGAAACGTTCTTGGAGATGTTGCGTGCGGTTTTCTGAGCGCGCTTTTTGATTACGAAGCTGCCGAAGCCGCGGAGGTAAACGTTCTCCTCGCGCACCATAGATTCTTTGATGACCTGCATGAAGGCATCTACGGAAGCGATGACGATTTGCTTGTCAACGCCAGTGCGCTTGGAAATCTCTGAAACGATATCTGCTTTAGTCATGTTAGCGTGTTGTGTTATATTATTTCGGTTTAAACGGGTGCAAAGATAGCGTTTTTACGCGATTAAACGAAACATCGCTTGCAAAACTTTGATATTCAGTGTTGTTATAGAGATATAAAGTGGACGGCCCGCTTAGGGTGGCATAAGCCTCCCTGCCTGGGAGTGCAATTCCGTGTAGAGCGCGAAGTCGGGAGACTTCGCCTCCATAGGCAAAGCGCTTAATGCTCTACGGGGATTTTCTCTATGCGCTTGACGTGGCGTCCGCCTTCGAAGGGGGTGTTGAAGAACTCGTCCATAATTTGGCGTGCGGTGTCGGTGGAGATGTAGCGTCCGGGCATGACGAGCACGTTGGCGTCGTTGTGCTGGCGGGTCATGTGGGCTATTTCGGGCATCCACACGAGGGCGGCACGTATGCTCTGGTGTTTGTTGAGCGTCATGCTGATGCCTTCTCCGCTGCCGCAGATGGCGATGCCCTTTTCAGCTTCGCCGTTTTCCATGCCGCGGGCAAGGGCGTGTGCGAAGTCGGGATAGTCGCAGCTGTCGGTGGAGTAAGTTCCGTAGTCCTTGTAGGTGATGCCTTTTTCTTCGAGATATTGCTTGACGTATTGTTTCAAGTCGTAGCCGGCGTGGTCGCTGGCGAGTCCTATCTGGTATGCCATGAGTGGGTTGTATTATATATATAATGGGTAAATCTGAAAAAGGGCAAGCGCCCTACCCTCTTGCGGGGGCGGAAAGCTTACCCTTTTAAAGTATGGCTTGGCTTACTTTCCGAGGAAAGCGAGCACTTCTTTGTGCATGTTTTCGGGCGTGTAGCCGAGCTTCTCGTCGAGCACCTTGTAGGGGGCGCTGAAGCCGAAGCTTTCGAGACCGTACACCTTGCCGTGTGCGCCAACGAGGCTTTCGAAGATGCAGGGAAGTCCGGCGGTGAGGGCGAACACCTTGGCGTCGTGGGGAATGACGCTCTCCTTGTATTCTGCGCTCTGGCTGCGGAAGAGGCCTTCGCTGGGGCAGCTTACCACGCGGGCTTTCACACCGTCGGCCTTGAGGAGTTCGGCTGCGGAAACGAGTGTGCTTACTTCAGAACCCGAAGCGAGGAGCACCACGTCGGGGTTGGCTTCGCTGACCACTACGTAAGCGCCGTGCTTCACACCGCCGGCGTAGTCGGTGCCTGCGGGGAGGTCGTTGACGTTCTGACGGCTGAAGATGAGCGCTGTGGGAGTGTCCATGTTCTCCATGGCCATCTTCCAGCACTCGGTGACAGAGTGGACGTCGCAGGGACGGAGCACACGCACGCTGTCGCGGCCGCTGTGGTTCTTGAGTTTCTCCATGAGGCGGATCTGGGCTTCCTGTTCCACGGGTTCGTGGGTAGGACCGTCTTCACCTACGCGGAAGGCGTCGTGGGTCCATACGAACTTCACGGGCACTTCCATGAGGGCTGCCATGCGGATGGCGGGCTTCATGTAGTCGGAGAATACGAAGAACGTACCCATGGCGGTGATGATGCCTCCGTGGAGCATCATACCGATGCAGACGCAGGCCATCGTAAGTTCAGACACGCCTGCCTGGAGGAAACCTCCGGCGAAGTTGGTGCGGGTGATTTCAGTGGTGTGCTTAAGGAATCCGTCGGTCTTGTCGGAGTTGCAGAGGTCGGCGGACGACACAATCATGTTGGGCACGTACTCTGAAAGGAGGGAGAGACACGTGGCCGAACCGTTGCGCGTGGGCGAGTTGGGCTTCTGCCCCACGGTGTCCCAAGGGATGTGGGGCAGACGGTTGTTCATCCAGTCGTCGAGGAGCGCGGCCTTTTCGGCATTGGCCTTTTCCCATTCGGCCTCTTCGGCCTTGCGGGCGGCTACGGCCTTGCGGAGTTCAGCCTTGCGTTCTTCGTACATGGCTGCCACTTCGGGACGTACGACGAAGGGATTTTCGGGGTCGGCGCCGAGGTTGCGGATTGTATTGGTGTAAGCGTCACCGCCGAGGGGTGCGCCGTGGGTCTTGCAGTCGTGTTCGTAGGAAGTGTTGTCGGCCTTGCGGCAACCCTTTCCCATGACGCAGTGGCCGATGATGAGCGTGGGTCGGCAGGTTTCCTCGTTGGCTTCGCGGAGTGCCTGGCGTATTTGGTCGGGGTCGTTGCCGTCTATTTCGAGCACGTTCCAATTCCACGCGCGGTACTTCATGCCGGTGTCTTCAGAGATGACGGCAGCCGTTTCGGTGGAGAGCTGGATTTCGTTGGCGTCGAAGAACATGATGAGGTTGTTCAGACCGAGATGGCCGGCAATGCGTCCTGCACCCTGTGATATTTCTTCCTGCACACCACCGTCGGAGATGTAGGCGTAGATTTTCTCTTTCTTGAAACCGGGGTTGCCGGTGCGTGCATAGAGCGCCTTGGCGGCGATGGCGGCACCTACGGCATAGGTGTGGCCCTGACCGAGCGGACCGCTGGTGTTCTCAATGCCTCGCTCAGGGCAGCGCTCGGGGTGGCCGGGCGTGGGAGAACCCCACTGACGGAACTGCATGAGTTCGTCGATGGTGTAGTTGCCGATGAGAGCGAGTTGCGAATATAGCATGGGCGACATGTGACCGGGGTCGAGGAAGAAGCGGTCGCGGCAGCGCCACGTGGGTTCATCGGGATCGAAGGTAAGAAATTCGGAGTAGAGAACGTTGATGAAATCGGCACCGCCCATTGCGCCTCCGGGGTGTCCGGACTTTGCACGTTCCACCATGCTTGCGGCCAGCACACGGATATTGTCGGCAGCAAGGTTCATTAGTTCTTTGGAATGTTCCATTACAGAAAGCTATATTCGATTAGTAGGAGTAATTTGTTCTTCTTGGAATGAAATGACGCGGCGCATTGCGGCCCGCAGAGGGCGGTGCATACGCTTTGTCGGGGCAAAGTTACAAAAAATATGTTAGCGGTATGCGCACCCCGGCAAGTTACTTGCGTTTTGCAGGGCGCGGGGAGACAGAAATGCAGCAATGCAAAAAAACGGCGCGGCAATTTTGCCAAGCGCAGCGTGCGGCCTGAAGGGCCACCACTCGTAAGCCCAGGCCACGGAACGAAGTGACGCGGCCTGGGTATATATTGTCGGTAATAATATTGCGGCCTGTAAGGCCACCACATCAACCGCACAAGTAAAGTATATGTCTTGGCGCACGTGGTGGCCTTTCAGGCCGCTCGCCGCGCAAATCCCAAACCATGGTTTCATTGCGGACTAATGTGTGGTCTATAGCCAGATTTCACACGACGTCTCGTCTGAGTCTTAAATGGAAAATAGATACACTAATCTTTCAAACTCTGCTGATACCATTCATAGAGTTGCTCCACGCCGTCCTCTATCTCCACGCTGTGCGTCCAGCCGAGGCGGTGGAGCTTGTCGACGGAGATGAGTTTGCGCGGCGTGCCGTCGGGCTTGGAAGCGTCGAACTCGATGGTGCCATCGAAGCCGACTGCCTTGCGGACGAGTTCGGAGAGCTCGCGGATGGTGAGTTCCTTGCCTGTGCCTACATTGATGTGGCAATTGCGGATCTCGCCCAATGAGGGAATGGCACCGCCGCGGCCCTCGGAGTTGTTGCGGTCCACGGCACCGTCTACCTTCGCGCCATAGAACACGGAAGAGTATTTCTCTATGCCTATGATATCCTTGAAGTCGACGTTGAGGAGCACGTGAACGCTGGCGTCGGCCATGTCCTCGCTCCAGAGGAACTCTCTCAATGGCGTGCCCGTTCCCCAGAGCACCACCTTGTTATCATAGATGCCATAGAACTCCAAGGCCTTCAGGATGCGGTCGTGAGGGTTGTTGCCGTCCACGTTGCCGTCGCCGATGATGGCGCGCAACTTGTCGGTGGGGTTGATGGGACGCTTGTTCATGTCCACCTCAATGGAGTGCCAGTCGCCGTCGTGGATGAGTTTGGCGAGATAAATCTTGCGCATCATGGCGGGCATGACGTGGCTGTTCTCCAAGTGGAAGTTGTCGTTGGGCCCGTAGAGGTTGGTGGGCATCACGGCGATGTAGTTGGTGCCGTACTGCAGGTTGTAGCTCTCGCACATCTTGAGTCCGGCAATCTTGGCGATGGCATACTCCTCGTTGGTGTATTCCAGCGGCGAGGTCAGGAGCACGTCCTCGCTCATGGGCTGGGGTGCGTCCTTGGGATAAATGCAGGTACTGCCGAGGAAGAGGAGTTTCTTCACGCCGTGGGAGTAGGCGTTGGAGATGACGTTGCACTGCATCTTCATGTTCTGCATGATGAAGTCGGCGCGGTAGAGCGAGTTTGCCATAATGCCGCCTACGAAAGCAGCAGCGAGGACCACTGCGCCGGGGCGTTCTTCATCGAAGAACTTCTCCACCTGGTACTGGTCGGTGAGGTCGAGTTCCTTGTGCGAACGGCCCACCAGGTTGTTGTAGCCTCTCTTCTTGAGGTTGTTCCAAATGGCCGAGCCCACGAGCCCGTGGTGCCCGGCAATGTATATCTTACTATTCTTGTCTAACATATTATTATGAAAGGATCAAAAGAGACTTATAGGCCTTTGAAGACCAAGATTAAACGGGGATACGCCCAGTGAGTATCGGAATAAAACATTCAAAACGAACAAAACAGGCTACGCCTTGAGGGGGTGCGGAATAAAACTTTCAAAACAAATAAAACGGGCTACGCCTTGGAAGGCTCAAGAACAGAACGTTTTAGCGGAGTTTTTAACGCGAAGCCGTTTTGTTTGTTTTGAATGTTTTATTCCAACTCATGCAGGCGAAGCCGTTTTGTTTGTTTTGAATGTTTTATTCTCCTCTACCGTGCGTGAGTCAAACGATTTCCGTCCATTGTCAGAATTTCATTGGTTCCGCTATCATACAGATAACGTTCAATTTCCGCCCGTCTGGGAGCGAAGTTTACTATAATGCCACACGGCGCCCTTAAAAGTCGCATATAGTTGAAAAGCTGAGCTTTGTGCTCTGCTGTCAGTTTACCAACAGCTTTGACTTCCACCACTATGTTGTTCTTGCAAAGGAAATCAAGACGAAACATTGCCACCATCTCCTTACGGTGATAATAAGGATGAAACGAGGCTTCGCGTTGATATTCAATTCGAGATTCCTGAAGTTGCATTTCAAGACCTTCTTGATAACACGATTCGTTCAACCCAGGCCCCAATTCACGATGCACCTCATGAATGGCACCTACAACTTCATACATATGGCGAGACAATGACATACAGTCTATCATTCCTTACAGCTTTTATACGTATTGATGTTTCTTTTTTTACTTCACAATGCCTTTCTCGAGATACTCGGCGAGGTTGGTGCGGACCTTCATGCCGGCGTCTTCGGCGGCCACCTTGGCCATGTCGCTCTCCACCATAATCTTGACGAGGTCTTCAAAGGAGGTGGTGTTGGGATTCCAGTTGAGTTTGGCCTTCGCCTTGGTGGGGTCGCCCCAAAGGTTGACGACGTCCGTGGGACGATAGAAGTCGGGCGATACCTCAACGAGGGTCTTGCCGACGAGTTCCTCGGGACCTTCGGCGCAGATGCCTTTTTCGTTCTCGTTCTTGCCCTCCCACTTCAGTTCGATGCCTACATAGTGGAATGCCAGCTGGGCGAACTCGCGCACAGAATGCTGCTTGCCCGTGGCGATGACGAAGTCCTCGGGCTTCTCGGCCTGGAGGATGAGCCACATACACTCCACGTAGTCCTTGGCATAGCCCCAGTCGCGCAGCGAGTCGAGGTTGCCGAGGTAGAGCTTGTCCTGTTTGCCCTGCTTGATGCGAGCGGCGGCGAGGGTGATTTTGCGGGTGACGAATGTCTCGCCACGGCGCTCGCTCTCGTGGTTGAAGAGGATGCCCGAGCAGCAGAACATGTTGTAAGCCTCGCGGTATTCCTTCACAATCCAGAAGCCGTACTGCTTGGCCACGGCGTAGGGCGAATAGGGGTGGAACGGCGTGTTCTCGTTCTGCGGAACCTCCTCCACCTTGCCGTAGAGCTCGGAAGTGGAAGCCTGGTACATTCGGCACGTGTCGGCCAGTCCGCACTGGCGGATGGCCTCAAGAATGCGGAGCACGCCCGTGGCGTCCACATCGGCGGTGAATTCGGGAGAGTCAAAGCTCACCTGCACGTGGCTCTGTGCGGCGAGGTTGTACACTTCGGTGGGCTTCACCTTGTTCATCACCTGTATGATGCTCATGGAGTCGCCGAGGTCGGCGTAGTGGAGGTGGAAGTTGGGCTGGCCTTCGAGGTGGGCGATGCGTTCGCGGAAGTCGGTGGACGAGCGGCGGATGGTGCCGTGCACGTCATAGCCTTTAGCCAACAGAAGTTCTGCGAGGTACGAACCGTCCTGTCCGGTGATACCCGTAATAAGTGCGACGTTTTTTCTTTCCATAAATAAGTCTTTTGGTTAATGAAATGAGAAGAGATATATAGTCTGTGTCGTGTGTTGTATAAGTAATCTGTAAAAAATAAGTTTCCCAATTTTCAGCAAATGGTTTTGCGCAAGGAGCGGACGGAATTGAAAATCGGCGGCCGAAGGGAAAGCCAAAGGGCAACACAATGGCTACACATGCGCCGCAATTTGTCCGAAACAGACATTATGCTGCCCTTTCAGGGCGCATGATCATTATGGGCATACAAACCCAGGGTGTCGCTTCGCTTACCCTGGGCTATGTTGTGCTGGGCTTTCAGCCCGCTCGCCGCGCGACAACTGTTCAATAATTAGGGCGAATCGTTCATTAAACGTCATTTGCATGATTTTTACGCATCCGCGTGTTTTCTCGCCGCAAATGCTTGTTTTAATATATATCTGCGTGCATTTGCGGCGTGAAAGCTATTTCACACCGCCAAAAATAGCGAAAAGGCGGGTATTACACGAATTTTGGCCCGTTAATCCGGTCAAAAAGATTCAAGTCTCCGCCGTGCTCGCCGCCGACACCCTCACCGCACTCACCGAACTCAACGCAAAAGCACGCGAAGCACGCGAGATGAGCGAGCATCTCAAAGACAAAAAATAAGAAACACCGATTCCCGTGCGGCCGCACCGCAGAAAAATCGCTATATTAGCCGCGCGGAAAGAAATTGCACACCGCCGTATGTTCGACTTCCTTTCCTACATGAAGGCCCTCTGCACCGCCAACCGCCTTGCGCAGGCCAACAACTTCGCCCCCTCCACGTGCTCAGGCATCAACTACGTGGAAGGCATGCTGGAACAGTACCAGACCACCGCCAATTTCCTCTGCACCTCAGACGTATGCTCCGAAAGCACCTTCCTCTCCTCGGGGGGATGGTTCAAACGGAGAGTATACATGGTGTTCATCCTCATGCGCTACGAGTATGCCAACACCGCCGACTGCGCCGACAAACTCAACACGTGCCGCGAACTCTTCCGACAGCTCAAAAGCCGTTTCGTGCGCGACTCCGAGCGCCTTCAGGAATCGCTCACCTACCTCAACGCAGCCGACATCCGCTCCAACGAAATAGGGGGCACCTTCCTCAACGGCTGCACCGGGCTCTACTTCCAGCTCTCCGTGGACGAGCCCACCGAACTTGTGTACAACCCCGAAGAATGGACCGATGAATAACACCAGAGGGCAAACCGCCCGCATCCAACCCTACGTAAGCGCCTGGCGCGACAAAATGGTGGACATCTGGCGCGACCGCCTCGACCTGCTCGGAGTCCACTCTACAGGCGCCCTCCGGCGGTCAGTGCTCAAAGGCACGTTCACCGTGGGCGACGCACGCGCCGACATGGCATTCCAGTTCCTCGAATACGGCATCTACGTCGACCTCGGAGTTGGCAACGGATACAGCCACGGCAACGGAGGCGACCTCGAGTTCCTCGGCACCGCCTACCGCCACGAGCACCGTCTGGGCAAACCCCGAGAACGCAAACCATGGTTCAACAAATCGTGGTACATCTCCGTAGAAATACTCAAATCACACCTCGCTTCCATCCTCGGCGACCAGTTTGCCGGAGCATTCGACACACTCGCAGAAAGGGAGAGAGGATAAGAAACCACACCACCATGAAACACCCCGAAATCATAGCCCTCGCATCCGTATGGGCTATAATACTCCTCTACATCGCCTACCTCATTGTGAAGATACACCGCAACAAAGAATACTGCGCAACCCTCGACAAAAAGGCCGAAGAGAAAAAAGCGAAGAAAAAGCGCAAGCCAAAGCTAAGCGCACGCATAGACCGCGCCCTCGGCATACGGCAGCCCTACACCGACATGTACGGGAACATCATAGACCAGGAAATACTGGAAAGGGCCAAACGCAAATGGCTCAGAGAAAACTGAGTGTATTTTGTGCCCGGAACAAAGAGCATTACTTTCGCAAAAACAGAAAGTAATGCTCTTTTCTTATGAACAGCCAAGACGTAAAGACCGTGACACTGGTCATCAACTCCGACCAGGCACAGGCGAAACTCGCCGCCATCAACCAAAAACTCGACATAGCCCGGCAAAAACGGGAAGCCGCCTTCGAAAACGGAGACGCAAAAGGGCTCCAAGTATATACGAGAGAAATAAAAAACCTCGAGAGGCAAGCCGAACGTCTGGGCACACGCGCACAGGCGGTGGAGCGCACACTATCGGGGCTCGATCGGGCAACGCCAAAGGACCTGAAAAACACCATCAGAGAAATCAACAAGGAACTCAACAGCGGCAACGTGGAACGCAACTCCGAAGAATGGAAGGCCCTGACCGCATCGCTCGCAGCCGCAAAAAACGAGCTCGCCAGAATAGCCGCAGAGCAGAGATCCGCAGAAAGCAACCTTGAAGGCGCCACAGGCAAAGCCCGGCTCTTCGGGCAGCAGTGGGTAGGCTTCACCACTGTGGCAAACCAAGCCGCAAACGCCGTCATGTCAGCCATGAACGCGATGAAAGGCTACGTCAACGACTATGCCGACATGCAAGAGCACATGGCCAACGTGACTAAATATACCGGCCTATCCGCCGAAGCCGTGGACGAGCTCAACGAGTCGTTCAAGAAACTCGAAACCCGCACCCCGCGCGAGAAACTCAACGACCTCGCTTCCGACGCAGGACGTCTCGGCATCAACACCAAGGAAGGCGTGCAGGAATTCGTCGAAGCAGCCGACATCATCAACACGGCCCTCGGAGAAGACCTCGGAGAGGACGCCGTGAAGAACATAGGCAAACTCGCACAAATGTTCGGCGAAAGCGACCGTCTCGGCCTGCGAGGAGCTATGCTCGCCACAGGGTCCGTCATCAACGAACTCGCACAAAGCTCCTCCGCAGCGGAAGGCTACATCATGGAATTCGCCAACCGTCTCGGAGGCGTAGGAAACCAAGCCGGCCTCTCCCAAGCACAAATCATGGCCTTCGGCTCCGTCCTCGACCAAAACGCCGTCAACGTTGAAAAAGGCGCTACCGCCCTGCAAAACGTCATCACCGCACTCTTCAAGGACCCCGCAAAAATGGCACAGGCCGCAGGACTCGAAGTGCAAAAGTTCACACAGCTCCTCTCCACCGACGCCAACGAAGCCATCATACAGTGGCTCCAGGCATTGCAGGACACGGGCGGCATGGAAAAACTTGCGCCAATCCTCGCCGACATGAACCTCAGCGGAGCCGGCGTAACGCAGACACTCACCACGCTCGCCGGCAAACTGCAGGACGTGAAGGCCGCACAAGAGCAAGCCAACCAAGCCTACGAGCAAGGCACCTCGTGCACCGACGAGGCAGCCAAAGCCAACAGCACCGTGCAGGCACGCCTCGAACAGGCAGAGAAAAAGTGGAAAGACCTCCGCGTAGAACTCGGCAAACGCCTGCTGCCCGTATACACCGCAGGCATCACCGCCACCAACACACTCGTCACAGCCACTATGGCCGTGCTCAACGCCGTAGGCAAAGTGGTGAGGTTTATCGTCGAATACCGTGCCGCCATCACATCGTGCGCCGTAGCCATAGCCACGTTCACCGCCACCATCAACGCCGCAACAATAGCCCACAAGGCCCATGCCGCATGGCTCGCCATCGTCTCCGCCGCCAAAACCGCCTACACCGCCGTCACCACCGCCGCCACCGCAGCCATGACGGCATTCAACGCAGCAGTGAAGTCGAACGGGTTCACCGCCATCGCCTCCGTCATCCTCTCGGCAGTGGCAGCCCTCTCCACATGGCTCTTCATGACCAAAGACTCCACATCCGAGCAGAAAAACAACACCAAGGCAAACGAGGAAAACGCCAAGTCGCTCGACGCCGTAGCCGAAGCACGCAAAAACGCACTCGAAAAGACCGCCGAGGAACGCACCAAAATAGACCTCCTCTCCTCAGCAGTCCACAACAACGCACTCAGCTACGACGAGCGGCGTGCAGCCCTCGACAAACTGAAGGCCATCATACCCGACTACCACGCCATCCTCACACGGGAAGGCACGCTCGAACGCGACAACGTGAGCGCCATCAACGACTACATCTCCGCGCTCGACCGCAAAGCCATGGCAGAAGCAGCCTACGAGAAACTCGTGGAACTGAAGAAACAACAACTCACCCTCACCGACACGCGCGACCGCAAGCAAAACAACGTCAACGCAGTAGACCGCGTGCTTAACAGCGGCAACCTACGCTACATCTCCATCAAGGCACCCGACGACGACCCCTACGGAGGAGGACGCGAGACCAACAAGTCGCGCCTCGCCAAACTCAACGAGCGCGCCACACAAGAACGTGCACTAGGGGAAGCACAGTCCGCACTCGACGAAAACCTCTCCGAGCAGAAAAAACTCGAAGAGGTCATCCGCAAAAACGGAGGTGTAAACACCGTCATCACCAACAGCAACGGCGCCGCCTACACCGGCAGCACCGCCCACGGCACATCGGGAAGCACAGCCGCATCAACCACCGCCGCATCCGCCGGTATCAACAAAGAGCGCGAAACCGCACTCGACAAAGCAGCACAGCAGCAACGCACCAACGCCCTGCTCGCCTACGCCAAAGGCGAAACCGACTACATGGAATACCGCAACGCCTTGCAGCGCATAGACCAGGACCTCATCACAGACAAGCGCGACCTCTACGCCCAAGACTCCTCCGAGTGGAACAAGCACAACGACGAGCTCACAAAACTTGCAGAGACACAAGCCGCACAGCGCAACGCATGGAGCATATCCGACCTCAACCGGCAGGAAAAGGAAGAACTCGCCGCCGCAAAGGAGCGCCACGCCCTCGGGCTCGCCTCCGACGAAGCCTACGAAGAGCAAAAGCACATCATCGCCGTGCAGTACCTCGAAAAGCGTAAAAACCTCTATGCCCAATTCGGTGACGGCGAAAACTACCAGAAAACCGCCGACGAACTCGACGACACCTTGCAGTCCGCACGCATAGCCAAAGCAGAGCGCTACGAGCAGCAGTTGCAGTCGCTCAGAAAAAAATATGCCGAGTCATCCGCCGAAGAACGCAAAGCCGCAGAACTCGCCATGCTCGACGCCGTCTACCGCGCCACAGACGAAAAAGGCGAAAGCCTGAAACTCATCTCCGACGAAGAGTACACCAACCTCCGCCAACAGATAGAAACCGCCACCGACAGCGCCGAAAAGTTCAAAGACGTGCTCGGAGCGCCTTCAGACCCATTCTCCTCCTCCATCATCAGCATCGCACAGGCAGTACAGAACCTCCACGACAAACTCAAGGAAGGCACGGCCACGTGGCAGGACTATGCCAGCGTAGGTCTCGCCGCCTCTTCCACCATAAGCGCCGGCCTCTCACAAGCATCCTCCCTCGTGCAGGCCAACTCCCAACTCGAACAGGCCGAGATAACCAAACGCTACGACGCAGAAATAGAAGCCGCAGGAGAGTCCACCGCAAAGGGCAAGAAACTCGAAGAACAAAAGCAAAAAGAACTCGCCTCCGTCAAGAACAAGTACAACAAAAGGCAAATGGCCATAGAAATAGCCCAAGCCGTAGTGGACGGAGCACAGAACGCCATCAAGGCATACGGCTCCATGCTCTCCATCCCAGTGGTAGGCCCTGCACTCGGTGCCGCAGCCGCAGCGGCCTCGCTCGCATTCTCAGGCATACAGATAGCCACCATCAAAAAACAGCACGACGCAGAAGCCGCAGGATACTATGAAGGAGGATTCACCGGCGGCAACAGCTACCGCACCGCGGCCGGCATAGTCCACCAGGGCGAATTCGTCGCAAACCACTCCGCCGTCAACAACCCCAACGTGCGCCCCGTGCTCCAGCTCATCGACTACGCACAGCGCACCAACCGCATAGCCTCACTCACCGCCGCCGACGTATCGCGCGCCATAGCCGCACCCATGGCCACCGCCTCCAACACCGCAGCCACCGTACCCGCCGTGCAAGTAATCAACACCGCCAACGAGCGCACCTCACAAACCCTCGACCGCCTCTCCGCACAGATAGACGAAGGCATCACAGCAGTCGTCACCATAGACGGACCCGACGGCCTCGACCGCCAGTGGCGCCGTTACAACAAAATGAAACAGCAATGATGAACCTATACCTCGAAGGACAGCCCGCCGTCATCAAGTCGGGCACATCCTTCAAAGTCACAAGGCAAAACCCATTCTTCGCCAATCAGGGCGACTACTCCTTCGACGTCACCCTGCCCCTCGCAGGATGCACCGCCAACCAACAGATATTCGGCCTCCTCCACCGCCCCGAAACGCCCCTAGCCTCACTCGTCGGCCTCAAGACAAGCATGCAGCTCTTCGCACCACCGCTCAACCTCACCGGTTACGCCCAGATAACCAACATCACCGACGAGGAAGCCAAAGTGCAACTCATAGCAGGGCGCAGCGCCCTCACACACGCCATAGAAGACGACGAAACCTATGTCGACGCGCTCTCCCTCGGCCGGTGCTGGGACACCTTCCCCGAATTCTCCGACGGGTACAACTCGTGGCAGCCCGGAGCCTCCACCGACGAAATGGCACGCATGTTTCACTTCCTCCCGCAAGACACCGCAGGCAAAGTGGACGTCAACACCATAGCCCACGGCACCTACGACCAAACCGACGCCGTATCCTTCCCCATCTACTGCAAAACCTCCGACGCCGTGGCAAACCCGTGGCTGATGGGCAGCCTCCCCACCTCTCTCTACCGAGTGGAGTTTTACAAACCCGAAAGCGCCGACGCCACATCCAAGTACACCCTCATCGCGCCGCAGCCCTACCTCCTCGACATCGCACAGCGCGTAATACGGGCCACAGGCTACTCCATAGGAGAATGGGCCGAGTACACCGGCAGCCCATTGGCGCAGTCCATCATCATAGCCAACTCACGCGTCACCGTAGACCGCGCCAAAACGCTCCCCCATTGGACCCTCAGCGAATTCCTCACCCAGATGCAGAACTTCTTCGGCTGCGTATTCACCGTTAACGGCACCACAGTCGACATGAAGCGCCGCGCCTCCTGGTATAACGACTCCGCCGTACGCACCGAACTCAACGCCGTCTCCGACGAACTCTCCACCGACATCGAAACCGACGGCGACACCGCCGACTCCTCATCGGGCAACGTAGACTACAAGTGGCCCGACGAAGACAGCATGCTACGCCTCCCCGACGAAGTGTGGGAAAACGCCACCATACTCGAACTCGCCGACTACACCGCCATCACCAACGCCTTTCTCGCCCTCACCGACGACGAGAAAGCCGAAAGCCAATACCTCTACAAGTCACGAGCCACCGGGCGCACCTACGCCATACTCCACCGCCACGACACCGGGGCCTACACCCTCTCCCGCGTTGACCACTACGCACCCCTCATACGCGACGCCTCCTCGCGCGACATCTCCACCGAACTCAAAATCGTCCCCGCCACGCTCGACGTCTGCACCGGATACTACGACACCTCCACATCCTCCGGCCCGAGCACCTTCAACCAGGGCACCACCGCCGACGGCGTGCCCATCCTCGTAGGCCACGACACCACACTCACAAACCGCAGCAAGTACAGCGTCGACGAAGCCGTCAACGCCTCCGACGACACCGCATCCTCCGAAGAATACACCGACACCACGAAGGACACCCTCGAAGTGGCATGGTACGACGGCACGGCCGAAGCCATCGTCTCCGACTCGCGCCGTTTCCCCATACCCATCGCCACAGTCTACACCAAGGATACCGACACAGCCCTCTACGCCCGTCCCTCCAAACTCTCCTTCACCGCAGCCAAGGCAGGAACGGACGGAGTGTTCGCCCTCTCCGCCCAAGCCGGCACCTACGGCAACATCGGCACACTCCTCGCCAACAACACCACCGTCGACAGCCGGTGCCAGCACCTCTTCCAGTTCTACGACAACGTAGCCCTCGACCCCACCGTACCCTACCTCATCAAGGGCCGTCTCTACGCATGCTACAAACTCGAGATAACCATCGACGAGCACGGCATCCAACCCCTCAAGAAAGGCTACTTCTGCGAAATCAATTGACACACAACGAGCCCCGCACCTTCCGCAACGGAAAGCACGGGGCTCGCCCTATATATAATATGGAGAAACGGCGCTACAGCCCACCCTCAAAATCCTTCGCCTCCTGGTGAACCGTCAGCGCCGAACCCTTCAGGTACTTGTTCGTCGTAGACACATCGGAATGCCGCGCCTGGTCCCTCGCAACCACTATGCCCTCCGCATTAGCCAAGTCGCGTATGCCCGTGTCCTTCAGACTGTAGAACTGATAGCAATCCGCCCAGCCCAGCGCCTTGCGCACACGTCCCCACTCCGTGCGGAACACATGCACGTCCTGCTTCTGGAAGCCCGGGCGGAAATCCCGCGTGCCGAACAGATACTCCTCGCCCGAGTGGCTGAACACGCCCAGCTCCACCATGAGCTTCACCACAGCATTATTCAAGCCCACGGCACCGTTCTTCCTGTTCTTCGTAAACTCGCAGTGCACGATAACCTTCCGTTCCTTCAGGAAAATATCCTGCACCCTCACGTGCGTCAACTCGTTCGGGCGGATAAACGTGTAGTACTCCATCATGCACGCAAGCAGATAATGCCGGTTCCTCGTCCCGAGGTACGCCCTCAGCGACTTCAGCATCGAAGCGGAGAGCTGCTCACGCTTTTTCTCCTCCTCACGCATCTTCTTGATACCCGTGCACGGATTCTCGGGGATATACCCGCGCCCCTTCATCCACTCGCAAAACGTGCCGAGCCACGTCAGGTAGTTGTTACGCGTGCACGGCGACACATCAAGGTCGAGGAAAAGGTAGTCCAGAAAATCGCCAGCAAGTTCAGGCTTGAACTGGTAAACGTACACCACAGGCTCCGCCCGCACCGTCTCCAGCCACTGGTTGAACACGTTGAAGTACGACACGTACCTCGTGTGCGTACTCCCCTTCACAACCCCCGACGCCAGCAACTTGTCAAGATAGCGTCTGTAGAACGTCTTCACGTTAGAGTAGAACGAATAGTGGCGAACCCCGTCAGCCTGCTCCGCCCACACGTTCCATCCGTGCTGTAGCTTGTAGCTGATTTTCGCGATAAGTTCAGCCGCACGCTCCCTGCGTGCCGCATTACCCTTGATACCGTCCAGGTGGTACTTCTTGCGCCGCATGCACTTCCCCTCGGGGTCATAGCACCGGAAATCAACGTACCACGTCTTGCCCGTGTGGAGCCTCGGCCACGAGAACTCCGTAACACTATACACGCGGGCGCCAGTCTGTTTCTTTTTGGCCATTTTTTTTCTTCGCTCACCGGCCGAGCGCCAGCAAGCGAACCGTTAAACATGTCTACATCCCGTCTGCTCACCAAACGGGAAACGGATGCAAAGCGCTGCGACGCAGCACTTTACATCCGTATCTGGCGGAAAGTGAGGGATTCAAACCCCCGGTACGGACAAGCCGTACAGCGGATTTCGAGTCCGCCCCATTCGATCACTCTGGCAACTTTCCTCGTGAGCCCTTCTTTTTGCGGAAGAGCAATGCAAAGTTACGCAGGTTTTTGGAAAGAGCAAGTTTTCGGTGTAAGAATGTGGAAATGACGGGGGCGAAGTCTCCTGACTTCGCTTGCGCGGCTTTGCCCTCTATGGACGCTCGTGTAGAGCGCGACGATTCAATCGTCGCCCCCATAGAGCGTGTAAGGGCCGCGCAAGCGAGCTCGGGAGAGCTCGCCCCCATCGTTCGCCCCCATTGTTCGCCCCAAAGCGCAGCACATTTGCACATTTGCACATTTGCATATTTGCACATTAGCCTCCGCACCACTTGTCCCTCTGCACATTGAAGCAGGGGCAGGCTTTGGCGGCAAACTCGTTGTGGCCGTGAACGGTGGCGGTGGGGTACTGGCGGCGGAGAGCCGTAAGGAGGGCCTTGAGGGCGGTGCGCTGGGCGGGGGTGCGCGTGTCCTTCGGGGTGCGGCCGTCGGCGGCGAGTCCGCCCACGTAGCAGACGCCTATGCTGTGACGGTTGTGGCCCAGGCAGTGGGCGCCCATGCGGGTGAGGGGGCGACACGGGTCGGTGCGCCCGTCGAGGTGGATGAGGTAGTGGTAGCCGATGTCGGACATGCCGCGGGCCTTGTGCCAACGGCGGAGCTCTTCTTTCTCCACTTCCCTTCCCTCGCGGGTGGCGGTGCAGTGGACAATTATTTCGTTTATAGTCATAATATGTACGGGTATAAAAAAGGCGCAAGTTCGGCTGCCCGCAGGCAGCGGAACTTGCGCGGTGACGGGTCATTTGGTGTTGTCTTTCAGTGTGAGATACTGCGTTATGCCAAAGACGCTGCCGGCGTAGATGAGGCACTGGGCGAAGACGGTGCAGACTGACGGGGAGATTTCGCCTTGAGGAGGCATAAAGAGCGCAGCAGCTGCAAGAGCAATTCCAGCAAGGAGCATAAGGACTGCAGAGAGGCTTTGGACGTTGAGGCGGTGGAGGTTGGGTTGACTGGTTTCATTGTTCATCATTGTTTTTATTGTTGTAAAAAAAAGGAGAGTTGCCGCACCGGAGGCTTGGTGCACCCCGGCCGGCAGCTCTTCAGCGGTTGGTAAATGACGTGGTCGAGGACGGGGTTATGCCTTCTTCACGAACTTCACGTCGCTGTTGGTGAGGCGCATGGACGAGCGGAGACGCGAGCCCATGGTGAAGCGTACGCGGACGGTCTTGATGTTGGAGGTGTCGGCGGCTTCTTTCTTGGCTTCGCCCTTGCTGGTGATGGTGGCGCGGAACGATCCGAGCTGGCCGAGACGCACGCTCTGGCCGTTCTGTACGGCGGAGATGATTTCGGTCTGGAGTGCGTTGAGCACGGCGAGCACGTCGGGTTCGGTGACGGTGCAGCGGTCGGAGATGTTCTTGGCGATGCGCTCGAAGCTTACGGGCACGGCGGGTGCCGGCTGGATGTAGTACTTGACGCTCTTGTCGATGGGGTTCTTTTTGGCTTGTACAATTACGGGAATCATAATGTGTAAGTGTTTTAGGTGTGTGAATAAAAATGTGGTGTGAATTGTTTTCCTCTTGCCGTGGCCTTTGGTGGGAGGGTTAATGGGTGTCGCAAACGCGGGGAGGGGAAGCTTCGTGGCGCGCTGCCTTCCGTTTCTTTGTTTTTGACAATGCAAAGATACGGCTATCCCAAAGGGTTTGCAAGGAAAAAACGGGTGTCATCGGGCGCTAATTGCACCCGGGGCGAAAGTTGTCGGGCGCTAATTGCACCGGTGCGCAGCGTGCTTCGCAATGTGCAAAAGCGCTTCGCAATGTGCAAATGTGCAAAAGCGCTTCGCGAATGTGCAAATGTGCAAATGTAGAGTGCTTTGAGGGCGCAAGCGCATGGGGGCGAACGATGGGGGCGACGTCTCCTGACGTCGCATGGGCGAAGGATGCGCCTTCTATGGAGGCGACGATTGAATCGTCGCGCTCTACACGGACAATGACATACAAAAAACAATCTACCCGTGCAGAAGATGAAAA
This sequence comes from Christensenella sp. UBA1685, assembly GCA_963600165.1. Lineage (GTDB taxonomy): Bacteria > Bacteroidota > Bacteroidia > Bacteroidales > Bacteroidaceae > Alloprevotella. The sequence continues at coordinate 19,048 of CAVCAV010000003.1, forward strand.
GCAGCCTACATCTTTTGCACGGGTAGTCTATATATTATATACGTGTAGAACGCGACGTTTCAAACGTCGCCTCCATAAGCGGGACGCTCGTGTAGAACGCGACGTTTCAAACGTCGCCTCCATAAGCGGGGACGTTCGTGTAGAACGCAAAGTTTGGAGACTTCGCCCCATGCGCTACGCCTTCAAAGCACTCCACATTTGCACATTTGCATATTTGCACATTTGCACATTGCGAAGCACATCACTGCGTCTGGAACCTCTTCGAGGCGCGGAGCAGGTGGCGGGCAATGCTCATGAGCTCCTGGGCCTCCTGGAGGGTGGAGAGGTAGAGGAGCGCGGCACGGAGGTTGCTCTCGTCGCGCTGAATGCGGTCCTGCTGGGCGTGGCGGATCTGCGAAATGCGGCTCTTTATGGCGTTGCCTTCCACGAGGAGCTCTTCGGCCTGCGAGAAGTCGCCGGAGAGAATCATCTTGTCGCTCTCGCCGAGGAAACGGTCTATCTCGTCGCAGAGGGGCTGGAACTCCTCCACGTAAGCCTTCGGCATGGGGTTGAAGTTGTTGTCGACGTGCTCCACGCAGGGTTCGAGCATACGCTTCAGGCCGTATATCATCTGCGTGATGCTGTTGCAGCCGAGGTGGAACCACGTGTTCTTCTCCACGGCCAGCAGGTAGTCGATCTTGCGCATGCCCACAATCTCCTTGCGGCGGTAGCGCTTCCACGTGCTCTTCTCCTCTTCTATGGCGTGCGAGGCGGCGTGGAGCTCGCGCATGTTTTCGGTCATGAGGCCGTGGGATATGTTGCGGAACGTGTCGCGGGCAAAGCGGATGGCGGTGCTCTGCGAGCGGCGCACGTGTTCGCAAAGGAGCTGCCAGGTCTCTTCCTTGTCGTGGCTGCGCACGAGCTGGCGGAAGAGGGTGTCGACGGTTTCGCTCTCCTTCTTCTTCTTGAAGCGGCGGTTGTTGTTGATCACCACGGCGGCCACTACGCACATCACGGCTATCATGGCAATGAACCCGCCGAGGTGGTTGACGGTGGCGATGAGGAAACTGAGGATGAAGGCGGCGCCGGCGGTGATGAACCATCCGCCGATGACGGTGATGACGCCCGTGATGCGGTAGACGGCGGTTTCGCGGCCCCAGGCGCGGTCGGCAAGGCTCGAGCCCATGGCCACCATGAAGGCAACATAGGTAGTGGAGAGGGGCAGCTGGAGCGTGGTGCCCACCACAATGAGCAGACCGGAGAGCACGAGGTTGACGGCCGAGCGGACGAGGTCGAAGGCGGCGCCTTCTTCAAGGGCCACGTCGTCGTGGTCGAAGCGGCTGTTTATCCATTTCTTGGCGCTTGCGGGCACGAAGCGCGAAACGGTCTGCGTGGCGTTGAGCACGGTGCGCACCGTGCGGCGGGCTATCTTGGAGGACGAGAACACCTCCTCGCCGTCGTCCTGACGGGAGAGGTTGACGGTGGTCTCCACCACTTTCTGCGCTTTCTTTGAGGTGCAGATGGCGGTGGTCATGATGAGTCCGGCTCCTATAAGGAAGAGGTGCATGTAGGGCAGGTGGCTCTCGCCGGCGAGCACGTCCACAATGAAAGTCTTGGGCGAGGCTTCGGGGTGGTGGGTGAAGTCGAGAAACGACTCAAGGCCGGCCAGGGGAGTACCTATGAAGTTCACCAAGTCGTTGCCGGCAAAGGCCATGGCGAGGGAGAACGTGCCGAAGAGCACCACCAGTTTGAAGATGTTCACCTTCATGAGGTGGAGGAGTTCCATAAGTATGGTGAACACCACGAGGCTGCAGCCGAGGATGGGGAGGCTGTGGGCGTCGACCCACTCGGGCGTCCATCCGATGGAGGCGAGGAGGGTGGACTGGCGCAGACCGCTCACGAGGAGGAAGTAGAAGATGGAGGTCACGCTCAGGCCGCCGAAGACGGCTATGCTGTAGCGCAAGTGTTTCTTGTAGTGGAAGGTAAACACCACGCGGGTGAGCCACATGACGATGAGTCCCACCACGAAGGCGATGGCCACGGAGAGGAAGATGCCGATGATGACGGTGAGGGCCTTGTCGGTGTTGATGAGGTCGGCATACGACTGTCCGCCGCTTATGATCTTCGACATGGCGAGGGCCGTGCTGCCGCCCATGAGTCCGAACACCATGGACACGGTGGTGGAGGTGGGCATGCCCAGCGTGTTGAAGATGTCGAGGAGAATGACATCGGTGGCAGCCACGCCGAGGAAGATGCACATCACGTCGTCGAGCGTATAATAATGGGGGTTGAGGATGCCGTGTCGGGCAATGTCCATCATGCCCCCGCTCGTGCTGGCTCCGACGAATATGCCGATGGCGGCCACGATGAGGATGGTTCGAAACTTGGCGGCTTTGGCGCCCACTGCCGGGCTGAGAAAGTTGACAGCGTCATTTGCCACACCTACGGAGAGGTCGAACGTGGCAAGAATAATCAGGAACAGAAGGATTCCGAGATAGAAAAAATCCATGATACGTGGGTTCTTTTTATGTTGCGTTGCAAAGTTAAAACAACTGTAACAAATGCCAAAGGCTTTGGGAGGGCAAAATGCGCTGCGCTTCGCTTCGCAATGTGGAAATGTGCAAATATGCAAATGTGCAAATGCAGAATGCCTTGAAGGCGCAAGCCGTTTGTGACGAACGATGGGGGCGAACGATGGGGGCGAAGTCTCCCGACTTCGCATGGGCGAAAAATCCCGCCTTCCATGGAGGCGACGCTTGAAACGTCGCGCTCTACACGGATTATTCATGACATTCATGTTCTTCTTTTTAAACATGAATTATCATGAATTTGCCATGAATTCTTTCGAACATAAATGTTCTTGAATTGACATTAATTCTTGCTCGTGTAGAACGCGACGTTCCAAACGTCGCCTCCATAAGCGGGACGCTCGTGTAGAGCGCGAAGTCAGGAGACTTCGCCCCCATCGTTCGCCCCCCGCCTTCAAGGCATCCCTCATTCGCACATTTGCACATTTGCACATTGCGAAGCACAGCGCTGCTCGCGCACCGCCAACTCCCCGCCTTGCATTTCCAACACCGTGCCTTGCATTTCACACACCGTGCCTTGCATTTCGCGGCTAGCTGGCACCGACTTTTCATGCCCCTCCGCCATGTGCACCCACGCCGCCGACACCCCCGCCACACCCATTGAAAAATTTTTCCAAAAAAAGTTTCCAAAAAGTTTGGGACATTAATAACTCTTCGTACCTTTGCATCGTTCACCCTTCAAAAAAAGGAAAACACTAATGCGCCGAGCCAAAAGCAAAAGCCGAAAACCCATAAAGCCCCAAAGCTTTACGAGACAAAAGCCCAAAACTTTAAGACGACGCTTGGTTGTTGACACTCTACAAGGTTGACACAAGCTTAACGAAGAATCACCGGACACATCTCTCTCGTGGTTCCATCTGTTCAGCTACCATAACCTACCACCAAAACTACATTTTGCCCATGCGCAGAAACAAGTCCGACTGGCCTGGTTACATCTCCAAACGCGAGTTTGCGGCACGCGTCTTCTGCCACCACACGGTGAAGTACGCACGCGCCCTCATTCTCTACGTCATCAGTCAAAACCCGAAGCTCCTCGCCGAACTCAAGGCGGCCGGATGGCAACTCCATTCGCGCATCCTCTCGCCCGAGGAAGTGGAAGTGTTCAGAAAACACGGTTTCGAGATGAACACCGCCCGGCCTCTCTCCATCAGCTAAGGCAAATTCCCCCTGCGGAAACCTTTAAAAGAAACAATGACCCGTTCCCCAAGCCTTCGGGCAAAGGGAACTTTCCCAACTAAGGGCATCTTTAAAAAGAAACAATGACCCGTTCCCCAAGCCTTCGGGCGAGGGGAACGTTCTCCCCTCAAGGAGACCTTTAAAAGGATTCAACCCTGTTCCCCAAGCCTTCGGGCAAGGGGAACATTTTGCCCCAGAACGGCAACGGGCCTGCGCCCGGGGAGTTTTTGCCAACAAAAGAAACGGGGACACTCGTCCCCAAAACCAAAAGGGTCGCGGCCCCCGCACGAGGGGAGCACGCCGCGCTCCGAAAACACAAGGAAGCAATGGACGTTACAGCCATCAAACCACAACGCCTCCTGCAAAGGGCAGGACGCGTGCAAGACGTGCTAAGGGCCATGCCCCAAACACGCTCACTGTGCGGAGCAGCACTTTGCCTCGCCATCAGGCAACTGGCCAAGACCGCTGCCCAGCCGCACACCGACGTTCTCCGTCCGCAGGACGACACACTGGAGAACACCGAAGTCACCTTTAATAAGGATTACAACGCCACGGAAAGAGAAGCGTTGAAGTGTGCAACGTTTCTTCTTTCCGTTTTTCAATCCCACCCCACACTTCGCAACGTTTGCGCCGAAGAGCTGCCCACCGCAATGCTCAACTTCTGGATGGAAGCCGAACGCAAGGCAGAGCAAGCGCCGCAGGCCCTTCCCTCGCCGAAAGCGGAAGAAGCGGTTTCAGAGGCCGGCACATTTTCCCAAAAAGAAAGACCTGAAATTGCGGCACAATCGCTCTCCGAAACAACTAGTTGCAACGACGCCCCTTCCATGCTCCCCGAAACGGAGCCCGAAGCGGACTGCCACGAACCGGCTTTTCCGTCCCTACCTTCCACCACGGACACTCCCGAAGAGGCCGTCGACACTGTGGGAAACGGCGTGCAAAACACCGAAATCCACCTTGAACACTCCCGAAGAGGCCGTCGACACTGTGGGAAACGGCGTGCAAAACACCGAAATCGTAGAACAAACAGAAAACGAAAAGTCTTTCCCCCTTAAACCCCTATTTCCAAAAGAAAAAGAAAAAAAAGAAAGCTTCCTCTCCTCCCCCCCCACCCCGCTCCGCCAGCGGGCCGAAGGCCGACGGGGAACGTTCTTCCAAGACTTTTTCAGAGCCTGCGGCACCCAAGGAGCTTTCTTGCGAAGACGCAGAGACTCTTGCCGACGACACGGAGACTACGGTCGAAGAGTCGGAGGCTTTCGCAGAAGACGCAGAACCTTTCGCCGAAGACTCAGAACCTTTCGCCGAAGACTCAGAAACTTTTTCAGAATATTCAGACGCTTTTGCCGAAGACGGTGAAGCCGTATCCGAAGACGGTGAACCCGCAGAAGCCATAGCCCCCAAAGCCCAAACGTCCGCCAAAGGCCGACGGCGCAAGAAGCCACGCTCCCGCGAGAGCTATGCCGACTGGACCGAGGACGACTTCTGCACCGCAGCCCAAAAGCACCGCCCGCTGCTGCCCGACGAAGAGTACGAACTCTTCGTGGCCTACTGGACGGAGCGCGACAAAAAGGGACTGATGCACTTCCAACACTGCAAGACGTTCTCCTTCGAGCGGCGGATGCGCACATGGCTCAACAAAAGCAAACAGATCAAACGCGAAGAAGAGCGGCGCCTCATTGCCAAGTACGGTCTCCCCCCGGAAAGCACCGTAGCACCGCCTCCCACCGAAGAGGAAGTGGTGGACTACGCCACACCGCGCGGCATAGACGCCGACGAGGCACGCACCTTCTACTTCTACTACCAAGCCCACTCGTGGAACATGCGCGGACAGCCCATTGCCGACTGGAAAGCGGCTCTCGCTCTCTGGATGCAACGCAAAAGCACACGCCGGCGCACCGAAACGAAACCCCTAACCCCAAATCCCCAAAACCCGACCAATGGACCGGAAACTTCTCCAAAACGCTTTGGACGCTCTTCAAAAGCCGAAGCAAACGCAGAAGTCGACAACTTCGCACAACAACTCATCGACAATGAACGAAACAAAGACACGAACCCCGACAGCGACTTCCTATCCCTCCTGGGAGACGGTAACGAACCGCTATTCGCCTGACAACTGGGACCGCGCAGCGGCCAACCCCATGCTCATGGTACGCACAAAGAACTGCCCCACGCTGGGCCAACTCAACGAAATGTACGGCACAGGCGCTGCCGCCGAGTGGATGATGCTGCAGGTGAAGGCGCTCTTCGCCTGGGGAAGCGACCGCGACGCAGAGCGCGGAAAGTCGCTCCTGCTGTTTGCCAAAAGTTTCTGGACGGACTGCCGCACGCTGAAGCTCACGGAGCTGATGCTCTTCTTCAACGGCTACCGCTCGGGACGCTACGGCACAAGCTACGCCACCTCCGAACCGCGCGTGGTGGGCATGGCCTACCGCAAGGACTTCCTCCCCGTGCTCCAGCGCCTGCGCGACCGCGTGGCGGAAGAGGAACAGCAGAAGAAGCGCGAACGCGGACCGCGCAACTGCATCACCTACGAGCAGTTTCTCCACGCCACCCACCTCCCCTACGAGATTACGGTGGAAAACGAAGAGGCCTTCCGCATTGCCGCAAGCATCTCCCTCACGCCCATCCAGCCCGCCAAGGCCGACTTCTTCCCCATCGACGTGAAGATTGACGTGCCCACCGAAAACGAACACGTGCTCTACGAACTCCGCGACCGCGGACTGGCGGACATTTCGTAGCTTCGCTTCGCTCAGCCAATGTGCAAATGTGCAAATGTGCAAATGAGGTGCGCCCCCATCGTTCGCCCCCGTTCGCTCACATTTGCCCGGCGCTAAGCGTACTCCTCATCCAGCGCAAACTTCTCCGGATGGCGGGCGGGCACGTTGCGGTAGTAGTCCATTATCTCCCTCATGTCGGCTTCCACATTGCCCGAAGGCTGCAGGATGCGCGTGCAGCTGATGGTGCGCGAGCGGTAGTCGATGGCATAGAGCATGATGGGCAGCTTGGCCTTGAGGGCAATGAAGTAGAAACCCTTCTTCCAGTGCGTCACACGCGAACGTGTGCCCTCGGGAGTGACGGCAAGGCAGAAGCGGTCGGCCTCCACGGCCTTCTGGGCCAACTGGTCGGTGAGGCTCGTGTGGCGGCTGCGCTCCACGGCTATGCCGCCCATGGAGCGGAACATGGTGCCGAGCGGACCCACAAACCATTCCTTCTTCATCAGAAAATTGGCGGTGAGCCCGATGGCCGAATAGTACATTTTACCCACAATGAAGTCCCAGTTGCTGGTATGGGGCGCCACGCAGATGATGCATTTCTGCGGACGGCTTACAGTGACGTGTTCCTTCCACTTTCCCAAACGGAAAAGGAAGAAACGGCAGATATTCTTGAACATAGGAAAGTTAATGTGTCGCTTCACGAATGTGCGAATGTGCAAATATGCAAATGTGCAAATGGGGGCGCAGCGCATGGGGGCGAACTCTCCTGACTTCGCGCTTTACACGGAGCTTCGCAAATGTGCAAATAAGCTGCGCTGCTCATGCGCCCTCTATGGAGGCGACGTTTAAAACGTCGCGCTCTATACGGTTTTCAAACTAGTTCTGAAGGCGCAAGCGCATGGGGGCGAAGTCTCCTGACTTCGCTTGCGCGAGAATTCAATGCAAAGCCCCCATTACCCCCCCCACAGAAAAAGCCACAATTCTTCTACGGAGTTGTGGCTTTTTCTCTGGTGTCTCAATCGTTACGCATTGACGATGCGTTCGCTCAGGGCGTTGACCTTCTCGGTGAACTCGGCCTTGAACTTGGCGTAGAACTTGCGGGCCGCACCCGGTTCGGTGTGGCTGATGCGCGACACGTAGTCGGCATAGAGCTCCACGGTTTCCTGCATAAGCTGGTTGAGCGTTTCCTGGTTGCCCTGCTGGCACATGCTCAGCGCCACGCAGTCGGCAAAGAGGTCGCCGGTGACGGTCTTCACGCTTTTCTTGAGTTGTTTACGGCTTGCCATAATTGTTGCTTGTTTATTGTGGTAAGAAGAGATTATACGTTTGCAGGCGCGGGCACAATGATGTCCATGCCTTTGAGAATGGCCTGCTCGTTCATGGGGAGCAGGTTGTGGTGGCGTTCGGGAAGCGTTTTGCGAAGTGCCTTCATGACGCTCTCGGTGGACACGACGGGATGGAGCTTGAGGTATCCGCCAAGGACGAACATGTTGAAACACTTCATCATCTGCATTTCGGCAGCCGTCTCCATGGCGGGAATCTGCCACGAACGGATGTCAGCGCGCGTGGGCGGCTCGAGTATGCCGAAACTGTCGTAGATGAGCGTGCCCCCCTCCTTCACCTTGGGTTGGAACTTGTCCAGCGAAGGCTGGTTGAGCAGTATGGCACTGTCGTAGCTGCTGAGGATGGGCGAAGATATGGCTTCGTCGCTGATGATGACGGTGACGTTGGCCGTACCGCCGCGCTGCTCGGGGCCGTAGGCGGGCATCCAGGTCACTTCCTTGCCTTCCATAAGGGCGGCATAGGCCAGTATTTTGCCCATGGAGAGCACGCCCTGGCCGCCAAAGCCGGATATGATGATTTCTTGTTTCATTGCTGAATCGGTGTGTGGGCCGTATAAGCCCCGTTCTTTAGTAATGCGAAAAGAATAAGTAACATGTAAAAAACAAGTCGACCTTTTTCCCTGAGAATATTGGGCGGCGAGCGGCCTGGAAGGCCGCTTGCCGCGCTTGACGAATTTGGGCAACTTGTTTTTCTTTGTTACCTACTTGTCCTTGAGGTCGCCTACGTGGTAGAAGTCGAACATGTGTTCCTCCATCCATTCGTTGGCCTTGATGGGGGGCAGCTTCCAGCCGGACGAACAGGTGGACACTATCTCCACAAGGTTGGAGCCTTTGCCGGCCATGGAGTTTTCGAAGGCGTGGCGGATGGCTTTCTTGGCCTTGCGGATGGCAGCCACGGAGTGGACGCTCTGGCGGGTGACGTAGGCCGTGCCTTCGAGGTTGGCGGCGAGGTCGGTGATGTTGAGCGGATAGCCGTGGATCTTCGGGTCGCGGCCGTAGGGACAGGTGGCGGTCTTCATGCCCAAGAGCGTGGTGGGGGCCATCTGGCCGCCCGTCATGCCGTAGATGGCATTGTTGATGAAGATGATCGTGATGTTCTCGCCGCGGTTGAGCGCGTGGATGGTTTCGGCCGTACCGATGCAGGCAAGGTCGCCGTCGCCCTGGTAGGTGAACACGAGGCGGTCCGGCCACAGGCGCTTGCAGGCGGTGGCTACGGCGGGAGCGCGTCCGTGGGCGGCTTCCTGCCAGTCGATGTCGATGTAACGGTAGGCAAACACGGCGCAGCCTACGGGACTCACGCCGATGGTCTTTTCTTCCATGCCCATTTCGGCTATCACTTCCGCCACGAGCTTGTGGACCACACCGTGGGAACAGCCCGGACAGTAGTGCATGTCCGTGTCGTTCATCAAACGCGGCTTTTCGTAAACCAGGTTTTCCGGCTGTATGATTTCTTCTCTTGTCATTGCTTTATGGTATGTGACCCTCTGCCGCCCCGTCTGAGACCGCCGGAGGGTATGAAGCATTTCTTTGTATATTACCTCCTCCGCGAAGCTTTCATGCCGGGCATGCGGAACACCACTTCCACCATCTTCACGAGGACGGCGAAGAGGGCCGTGCCGTACCACACCATGAGGCCGTCGCCGGCAGGGGTGACCAGCACACCGATGATGGCCGCTACGGCCAGCACGATGAAGACGATGTTGAGCACGTTGCGGATGACGAACGTCTTGTCGCGGCGTGTGCGCGAGGCTTCTTCGCGTTCGGGGTGCTTGAGGCGTTCGAGGATGTCGGGGCGCTCGTCGCTTTCGTACGGATTGTTCAACATAAGGGGTTATGCGTTACGGAGTTTCTCAAGGGCGCTTACTATCTCGTCGGGGTCGGGCACAATGCCGCCGAGGCGGCCGTAGTGGGCCACGGGGATGCGGCCTTCCACGGCGTGTTCCACGTCGAAGAGCATCTGGCCGGCATTGATCTCCACCACGAGCATGCCCTTTACCTTGTGCGACAGTTCGCGAAGCTCTTTCTTGGGGAAGGGCCAGAGGGTGATGGGGCGGAAGAGTCCCACCTTCAGGCCTTTCTTGCGCGCCAGCTCAATGGCTTTGTCGGAGATGCGCGAAGCGGAACCGAAGGCCACGATGAGGTAGTCGGCGTCGTCGGTGTATTTCGTTTCGTAGCGTACTTCCTTCTCCTCTATTTCCTGGTACTTCTGCTGCAGGTGGAGGTTGCGCTTCTCCATGACCTGAGGCTGGAGTTCGAGCGAGGTGATGACGTTCACGCCGCGCGTGCGGAGTCCGTTGCCGTTGGCGGCCCAAGGACATTCTTTCACAATCTCTTCTTCCGTGCGGCGGGGCTTGTAGGGCGGGAGCACCACTTTCTCCATCATCTGACCGATGACGCCGTCGGAGAGTATCATGGCGGGGTTGCGGTAGCGGAAGGCAAGGGTGAAGGCAAGGTCCACGAAGTCGGCCATTTCCTGTACGGAAGCGGGTGCGAGCACAATGACGTTGTAGTCGCCGTTGCCGCCGCCGCGCGTGGCCTGGTTGTAGTCGCTCTGCGAAGGCTGGATGGTGCCGAGTCCGGGACCGCCGCGCTGCACGTTGACAATGAGTCCGGGAAGTTCGGCGCCGGCCATGTAGCTGATGCCTTCCTGCATGAGTGCCACGCCGGGCGAGGACGAGGAGGTCATCACGCGTTTGCCGGTGCCGCCTCCGCCGTAGACCATGTTGATGGCGGCCACTTCGCTTTCGGCCTGGAGCACCACCATGCCGGTGGTCTCCCACGGCTTGAGTTCGGCAAGGGTTTCGAGCACTTCGCTCTGGGGCGTGATGGGGTAACCGAAATAGCCGTCGCAGCCGCAACGGATGGCGGCATGGGCTATGGCTTCGTTTCCTTTGAGAAGGAGTATTTCGTTTTCTTCGTTCATAGGTTACGAGAGAAATTGATTGGCTTGTTTGGGAGTAAAGGACGGTTTTTCCATAAAAGGCACCGCCCGGAAAGTGTGGAGGTGCGGGCGGGCTCAGTCGTCCGCCTTCTTGCGGTATACGCTGATGCAGCCGTCGGGGCATACTATGGCACACGAGGCGCAGCCTATGCACGTGTCGGCTATTTCTTCACAAAAGGCATAACCCTTGTGGTTCACCTCGTTCTTCGAGAGTGCAAGTGTGTGGGTAGGGCAAGCCACTACGCACAGGGCGCATCCTTTGCACCGGTTCGTGTCGATGACTACGGCTCCTTTTATCTTGCTCATGATGTGGTTTGGTTGATTGTTATGCATTAAGGGCAGGTAAATGAACCACCCTTAATGGTTGTACATGTCCTTGTTGTAGAAATCCATGATGTTGCGCAGCATGGAGAGATACTGGCTTGCCGGCCCTTGCGGGTCGAGGGCCTGGGCGCGGAGGAAGGCGTTCTGGGCATTCCGCCAGTTGGAATGCTTGAGGTGCAGCCTGCCTTCGAGACAATAATAGGGGGCGCTGCGGCCGTAATGGTCGGCGTGGGCGTGCATGCCTTGCGCAGCTTCCGAAAGGCGGCCCTCGTCAATGGCCCGGCTTATGGTACTGAGACTTTGGTCTTCGTTCATGCCATTGTTTGCGTTTGCTGTTAGCAAAGATAGTGTTTATTTGCTTTGGCATGCGCATCTCGCTCCCATATTTTATAATATTTAGTGAATCGGCCCATGCGCACCCCCCTCAGCCGAGCACGCGGCTGATGCCCCGTTCGCGGTGCTGGAGGCGCACGGTGATGCCGTATTTCTCGTGGAGATGGCAGGCGAGATGCTCGGCGGAATAGACGCTACGGTGCTGGCCGCCAGTGCATCCGAAGGAGAACATGAGGTCGGTGAAGCCGCGCTGGAGATAGCGCTCCACGTGGGCGTCGGCCAAGCGGTAAACCGATTCGAGGAAGGTGAGTATCTCGCCGTCGTCTTCGAGAAACTTGATGACGGGGGCGTCAAGGCCGGTGAGTTTCTTGTAGGGTTCGTAGCGCCCGGGGTTGTGGGTGCTGCGGCAGTCGAACACGTAGCCGCCGCCGTTGCCGCTCTCGTCCTCAGGGATTCCTTTCTTGTAACTGAAACTGAACACGCGCACCACGAGCGAGGGTTTCTCGCCCAGGGCGGCCGCAGGAGCGGTGGCGGGATGGTTCTCAAACTGCGGCTGCGCGCAGAGCGTGCGGAGCAGTTCGTCGAGATAGGGATAGGGCTGGCATATGCCCTTGCCGAGGAGCGCGCGGAGGTTGGCCACGGCGAGGGGGATGCTCTTGAGAAAATAGGGCTTGCGCTCCACATAGCCGCGAAGGCCGTAGGCGCCGAGCACCTGGAGGGTGCGGAACATGACGAAGAGGGAGAGGCGGCGGCGGAACTGCTCTTCGTTGAACGTGGGGAGCAGCCGGCGGAGCTCGTCGGTGTACTGGCCTATGAGCCACTGGCGGAGTTCGTCGGGGTAGCGTGCGGAGGCTTGCCAGAGGAAGGAGGCCACGTCATACTGCACGGGACCTTCCATGCCGCCCTGGTAGTCGATGAAGCAGGGCGAGAGTGTGCCGTCGGCTTCGCGGCGGAGCATGACGTTGCGGGCCTGAAAGTCGCGGTAGAGGAAGTGGTGGGCGTCGTCGCCGGTGCCGGCGAGGTCGCAGGCAAGGCGTTCGAGGTCGGCCTCAAGGCGCACTTCGTCGAAGGGGATGTCCTGGGGTTTGAAGAAGGAGTATTTGAAATAGTTGAGGTCGAACATGGCGGCCTTGGCGTCGAATCGCACGGGCGAAAGGCAACGGTTGTAGTCGAGTCCGTCTCCGCCCTCTACCTGCATGTGGGCAAGCAGGCGGACGGTGCGGGCAAGGAGTTGGCGGTCGGCCTCGTCGTAGCGGTAGCCGCGCTGGCGGGCGGGGGCAAGGGCGTCGTAGAGCGAGAGGGTGCCGAGGTCGTCCTGCAGGTAGCAGTGGCCGTCGGCGCTCTCGGCGAGGATGTGGGGCACGGGGAGTCCTTTCTCCCCGAAGTGGCGGGAGAGGTAGACGAAACAGGCGTTCTCGCTGAGCGAGGGACCGTCCACGCCGATGACGGTGCTGCCGTCGGCGGCGGTGAGGCGGGCGTACTTGCGGTTGCTGCCGGCTTGGGCAAGGGGAGCGCAGGCGGCGGGCGCCTGTCCGCTCCATTGGGTATAGAGGTCTTGTATGCGGTGCATGGGAAGTGGAATGTTCGCTATTTGCGGTACCAGATGTTGATGATCTTGCGGCGGATGGCCACGGCGTTCATCACACTCACGAGGAGGAAGATGGCGCAGCCGGTGAGAATGGCGGGCATCATGCTTCCTGCCTTCACGGAGGGGAAGATGAGGGCTATGGTGTCCATATAGTAGTGGCGCGTGAGGGCAAGAAGCACAAGGGCGATGACGAGGGTGGAGGCGTTCATGCACACGGTGAGCAGCTGGTAGGGCAGGCTCACCCGCGAGGGCAGGTAGCCGATGAGCAGGAGGTTCTCGAGTTTCTGCGTGTTCTTCTGCACAAGCAGATAGATGCTGAGCATGAGTATGTAGAACGAGAGGAGACTGACGAGCAGACCGACGAGCATCACGAGGCTCACCACAACGCGGAGGAAGTAGGTGGTCTTTCCGGCATCGAGCTTGTTGTCTTCCACGTCGTAGCCTTTCTGCTGCATGTACTTGGCGATGGCGTCGTCGGTGGGCGACTTCACTTCAAGGATGATGCGCGAGGGGTCCTCGGTCTTGCCGGGTTCGTAGGTGCTGTTGCTCCAGTCCATGAAGTCCTGCGGCACGAGTATGGTGTTCAGGCGGCTGGAGAAGCCGAGCACGCGTCCCTCGAAGGTGGCGTGCTGTCCGTTGGCATTGATGAAGATGTGCATTTCAAGGGCGCTGACGAGTCCGTCGCTCACCTTGGGGAGGTTGCGGCTCTGTGCGAAGCCGAAGTTGTAGAGGGCTATGTAGGTGCGGGGAAGGATTACGGGCACGGTCTTGTCGCCGGGACGGTAGTGCCAGTCGGAAGCGTGGGCGTCGACGAAACTGTCGGGCACGGCTTCGAAGAACATTTCGGTGTTGAGCGGAGCGGAACCCTTGAGGCCCATGGCGGCGGACACTTTATATTGTGAGGAGGTGAAGGCCCCTGCACGCTTGCAGAAGGGCTGGCGCCTCACGTCGTCGAGGTCGGAGGGGGTGAAGGCATTGCTCCGTCCGGAGAGTGTGCCTACGGTGGAGATGTGTTTGGAGACGACGAGGAAGTTGTTGTTGATGAAGCTGTCTTCTTCGGTGAAGAGGGGCACGACGTCTTTGTAGAACTGTACGCCGAGCATCACCACCCACATGCCGAAGAGGTTGGCGAAGAAGAATCCGAGCAGCTGTGCCGGACTGATGTGTTGACGGAGGAGTATCCAGATGAGTTTCATTTTCTTTGTGGAAATAAGAAGTGCGCGGAATGGGCGAACGAAAGGAACGAGCGATGGGGGCGAACGATGGGGGCGAGGTCTCCTGACCTCGCTTGCGCGGCGTCACAGACGCTTTTTGCGGCGTCACGGACGCTTTTGCGCTACGCCTGCGCTGCACCTGCGCACCCAAGCATTCTAAATACAGTAATTTTTCATCGCTTACAACCGCAGAACGCTGTCGTAAGCTATCTGCATGTGTTTGCCGATGCTCGTTACGATGACGCCGGCGTGCTGTGCGCGGGCTTCGGTCATCATGATGTCGGCCATGATGGCAGAGTTGGTGTCATCGAGGTGGCTGATGGGTTCGTCCACGAGGAGGAAATCGAAGGGCTGCACGAGGGCGCGCACCATGGCCACGCGCTGCTGCTGGCCGAAGCTCATCTGCCCCACCTTGGAGTGGAGCTTGTCGGCGATGCCGAGGCGGTGGAACCATTCCTCTATCTGTTCGCGGCTCTTGAAGCGGGTGATGTTGTTCTTTATCTCCACGTTCTGCAAGGCGGTGAGTTCGGGGAAGAGGCGGAGTTCCTGGAAGAGGTGGCTGATGTGGCGCTGGCGTATGCCGGCCCACTGGCCGATGCTGAAGTTGCGCACGTCGGCGTCGTCGAAACGCAGTGTGCCGGTGTAGTCGTGGCGGTAGCCGAGGATATAGCTGCAGAGGGTTGACTTGCCGGTGCCGGACATGGCTTCCACGAGATAGGTGCGGCCCTTCTCGAAGCATACGTCCTGTTTCCACACGTCGCTCTTGAGGTCGGTGCGCTGGACAAAGACGTGCGGCAGCACGTCGGTGAGGGTTATGGTGGTCATATGTAGTTAATGTGCGAATATGCAAATGTGCAAATGTGTCGCTTCGCGAATGTGCGAATGTGCAAATATGCAAATGTGCAAATGAAATATGCCTTTGAAGGTGCTAACGATGGGGGCGAACTATTACTTCACCACCAGCGTGGCTTTCCTTCCCATAAAGGCCTTATAGCACATGGTGCTTGCTTTGGGGAAGAGAAAATCTACGATGGTGCGTGCCGTGCCGTCCTTCATGCAGGGCTGGCGCTTGAGCTGCTCCACGCTGAGCGAGAAGAAGGCCTGGAGTTTGTCGCCGTCGGCGGCAGCGCACTTGGCGTAGCGGTCGTGGTCGGCTTCGGGGCGGGTCTGCATTTCGGGCGAAGAGAAGAACACGGCCTTGCCCGCACGCTCCGTTCCGAAGGCCACACGGCGGTTGGCATTGGTGAGGAGGAACGACGCGGCACCGGTGCGCTCAAGCTTCACGTCCTTCTGCTTGGCAGCGCTCTCCATCCAGTAGTCGCTGTCGTCCATGATGCCCGGCGTGGCGTTGTCGGCGGTGAGGCGGAACGTCGGATTCCACTCCTTGTCTATGCTCCCCACTTCGAGGTCGAGCACGCCGTCGGCCGTACCGAGCATGCGGTCGGCATCGATCACCTGGTTGAGTCCCATCATGAGGCCGCGCAACGTGGCGTCGCTCTGCAGCAGGGCGAGGAAGTCCTTGCCGTGGGTGCGGGTGGCCATATAGAAGAGGGGCGCGTCGCGGTCGGGCACATTGACGGCGATGCAGCCTTTGGCTTTCTCGTACTGGTCGATGGCGGCAAGCACGTCGGCATTATCGCTCTCGAGCGTGGCATTGAGCACGACGTCGCTGCCCTTTGCGCTGACGGAGGCAAAGAGCTGTACGGCATCGAGGGGTGTGTCGGCGGGAATGTTAAGTCTGAAGAGGGTGTTGTAGGGGGCGGGAAGGGCATCGAGGCGCGAGCATATCTGCACGGCACCGCCTTGTGCCTTAAGCTTTTCGAAGGCCGGAGTGTGAGAAAAACTCTCACCTCCGCTTACCATGCGGGCAATGATCTGGCGGAGCATGTCGCGCTCCTGCGCCACACCGGGACCGAGCACGAGGAGGGCGCGAGAGTTCCATCCCACGAGCCATCCCTTGTTGAGCCACGTCCACTGCAGGTCGTCGCTCTCGTCGCAGGCGGTGGCTTTGCCGTCCTTCACGAGGCGGTCCATACTTTGCTTCACCTTGTCGGCATCGTCGACGGCGGCGGCGAGACCGACATATTCGTTGGGGGTGACGAAGGCATAGAGCGGACGGCTGAGGTCGAGTCCGTCGGGGGCAACGCCGAGTTGGGCGGTGAGGTTCTTAGCAAAGGCGACGCAGACGGCATCTTGCGTGAGGTCTATGCGTACCACGGCCTTGCTTTCGGCGGGCACCATTTCTTCGTAACCTCTGGGCCACAGCACATAAGCGGCCAATGCTGCAAGTGCTGCTATAAGCAATGCTACAAGCGTAGCGTAGATGGTTCTTTTACGGGACATTGGGATTTATATGATAATATAGGAGAGAGCTCGCCCCATCGTTCGCAACAATGTGCAGCTCATTTGCACATTTGCACATTTGCACATTTGCACATTTGCACATTTGCGGAGCGCAGCGAAGCATTACATCTTCGCCAAGTACATAAGGTGCACGGCCACGAGGGCTGCCGTTTCGGTGCGCAGACGGCTCTTGCCGAGACTCACGGGCTGAAAACCGGCCTCGATGGCACGGCGCACTTCGGCTGCTGAGAAGTCGCCTTCGGGACCGATGAGCACCACTGCCCTACCCTCGCGCTGGAGCAGGTCGCCGAGGAAGTTTTCGGCGGTGAGGTGGATTTGCTGCTGTTCGTCGTCGCCGAAGTCCTCGGGAGTGTGGCAATGGGCTATGAAGCGCTGGTCGGCGTCGGTGCACGAGGCGATGAAGCGGTTGAAGTCCGTCATTTCGTCTATCACGGGCTTGAAAGCCTTGTGGCTCTGCTTCATGGCAGAGACGGCAATCTTCTCGAGGCGCTCGGTCTTCACCACGCGGCGCTCGGAGCAGTCGCAGTTGAGCAGCGTGATGCGGTCGACGCCTATCTCGGTGGCTTTCTCCACGAACCATTCCATGCGGTCCATGTTTTTCGTCGGCGCCACGGCGAGATGGATGCCTCCTTGCCAGAGCCGGTGGTCGTCCCACTGCTCGTCGATGTCGAAGAGGCAGCGCTTGTTGGTGGCGAGCGTGATGTGGGCGCGGTAGAAGCGTCCGTTGCCGTCGGTCAGCGTGAGTTCGTCGCCGTCCTTCATGCGGAGCACGCGCACGGCATGGCCTGCCTCTTCATGGGGCAGTTCGTACACGCCGTTGCTCACGTCGGGGGTATAGAATATGTGGGTTTCCTTCATGGGATTTATTGTCCTTTGCGTTTGCGAAGCTCATCGCGGAGCACCGTGGCGAGTTCAAATTGGTCGTTCTGCACGGCTTCTTCTAGAGCCTGTTCTATGAGGGCGTCGCTCATGGCGGTGAGGGGGAGCGCCACGGCATCGCCCTGTTGCGGATGTTTCTTCTGAAGTTCTGCGGCCTCGCGCAGTACGTAGATGGGCACGGCAGCGTCTATGGCCGTCAGGAGTCCTTCGGAGGCCGACACGGAAAGCGAAGAAGTGATGTCGCCGTCGTCGTGGGTGAAGTCGATGAATGCCTTCATGCTTCCGTCGGACGGCCGCGCTATGCGTACGCCGTCCACGTCGAAGCCCATACGGCGGGCCAGTTTTATCATGAGGCGTGTGGGGGTGAAGTCGCGCTCCATCAGCGCACGGTGCACGAGCGTGTGCCCTTCCTTGTCGAGGAGCACGGGAAAGAGCAGGTCCTCTTCGTCGGCCCGGAGTATGGCCACGTAGGCGTCCAAAGAAGTGCCGTGGGTAAGGCCTTCTATGTGCATCGCCACGTAGTCTTTTGCATACAGGTCGTATAGGTTGTCGGATTCCATCATGTGGGCGTTTGCTTGTATTGTGGGGAAAATGTAAGCCAAAGTTACGGCAACTTACAGGAAAGGCAAAGTGCGCACGCGTTTTTTTGACGGACGGGGACGCATAGGCGGGTTGGCCGCGCGGTGGTTTCCATGTGTTCGGCCATACAAACAAGAAGCGCGAAGAGCGGAACTGATGCCCTCTCTTCGCGCACGAATCTTCTTTATATCAAAACATTACTCGGGTATGGTGTCTTCCGAATAGTTCATGCGGTTCTGCGTATACTTGTCGGTGTACCACAAACCCGCACGCCACCATTCGGAATCTTTCCAACGGTCTTCTTCCATAACGGTCCTGAGCAGGTCCTTGTCCCACGACGTGTAGAACGTGGTGCCCACATCGGTATGCGACGCACCGCGCACGCCGGGTTCGTTGTCGCGGATGCCCATGAGGTTGCCGTTGTTCATCACGCGGACGGCGCTCCAGTAGTTGGCGATGGGCACGGTGGGGTCGTCCTTCGTATGGAAAAGTATAAGGTGGTTCTTCGGTTTCCACCCCATGCCGGCCAGGTTGTTGCGGTTCAAGGCGTTGTAGAGGGCTTCGCATTTGGCCTTGTAGGGCGCTGCCACTTCTTTTCCGGAGAAATAGTCGATGATTTCCTGGGGCATGATGTCGGTCAGGTGCCAATAGTTGCCTTCGAAGCAGGTCACGCCTTTCTCCTTTATCAGGTCCTCAAGTCCGGCGGAGGTGCGGTTCTTGTCTCTGATGGCCTGCACGATGCCGGTGTTGAGAAACTTTTCGGTGAAGAAGTCTTCCATCTTGTAGTTCTTCAGGTCCTGGTCGTAGTCTACGGCGCCCATGACAATCAGCACCAGCGCTTCGGGCATGTTCACCTTGCCTTCTTCCACATAATGCTTGAAGGTGGCCACGGGGTCGTAGGGACCGTTGCCGCAAACGGCGCCGCCCAACTTGAGCTTGCTGCTGAGCCCTTCGGTCTGCTCGATGTGCTTCATGGTGGCCATGGCCGTCGATCCGCCTTGCGAGAAACCTACGATGCCGGTGTGCCAGTCGTCTTCCATCGAACTGCAGTTGGCGGTGAACCAGTCGAGCGTTTGCGTGGCGGCGTCGACAACCTGGCGTGCGGTGGCTTCCTGCATGAGATAGGGGTGGTTTTGGTCGGACGTGTCGCCCCAGCCCTGGTAGTCGGGAATGACGACGAGCGATTCAAAGCCGGAAAGGTAAGTGGGACGTGCGTCCACAACCATCTGGCCTACATCGGTATATATGAAATCCCAAAATCCGAGTTTCAGCAACTGCGTCGGGCACTGGTCGTTGCTCGTAATGGTGGCATGGCAACCGATCAGCAGGGTGTTGGGCTTGTAATAGACGAACTTTTTATAACCGAAAATGTTGAACGTCATCCCGCTGTAGCCTATCAGGGCCGAGAGGACCACGTCCTTGCCGTCGGCGGACTTGCTCTTGTAGTTGACCTTTTTGAGTATCACGCCCAAAGAGACGTTGTCGTCGCTGTTGCTGCCGTAAACGTCTGCCAGCGAATCGGCAAAGGCACGCTCAAGCGAGTCGACGCGGTGGCGTTCGGCCATCAGCTGCGCCATTTCGTCGTCGGCATCGGCACTGTTGGCGCCGTCGTCGGCCTCCGCGAGCTTCTGAATGCGGGCATTGATGACGTCGCGGTAGGCGTACGTCACGGAATCGGTCACCACGAAGTCCGACGCACTGTAGGGCGTGGATCCGCTGAAATCGGGTTTCCCCAAAGGGCTGAGCCCTTCATCGCTGGAGCAGCCGGCCAACAACAGGGCCAAGCCGAACAGCACCAGTCTCATCTTCTCTCTCATAAGACTAATATATTATTAAGTTAAACTATAAATGTGCATAATATCTTCGTTGTAATGTAAATGACATGGTTCGGAGTTTGCGCCCTCTATGGGGGCGAAGTCTCCAGACTTCGCGCTCTACACGGCTATGCGGGCATGCGATATGCATAGAACGCGACGTTCCAAACGTCGCTCCCATAGAACGCGAAGCCAATGACAAAAGCGTACGTGACGCTTGCAATGGTAGGCACAACAATAATGTTGCCAAAAACGACTTGCGCAATTTCGTCAGACGCAGCGAGCGGCCTGAAGGGCCACCACTCGTAAGCCCTGGTCACGGCACGAAGTGACGCGGCCAGGGTATATTGCAGGAGGTAATGTTGCGGCCTGTAAGGCCACCACATCTACCGCATCAGCATTTGTCTTGGCGCATGTGGTGGGCTTCCAGCCCGCGGAGACAGGTGGGGCATTTAACCCAGGCCGCGTCACTTCGTGCCGTGACCTGGGCTTACGAGTGGTGGCCT
>CAVCAV010000004.1:0-34164 GCA_963600165.1 Christensenella sp. UBA1685
TAGAGCAACTGACTCTTAATCAGTGGGTCCAGGGTTCGAACCCCTGAGAGTGTACACAGGAAGGATAAGCCGGGAGGTTTGTCCTTCTTGTGCGTTTATACCTTACCTTTTCGTTTCCAAGCATTCCCCCGTCCATTATACCTATCGCATACAATAAGGGCTGGCACCTCATCAGAAGTGCCAGCCCTTGTCGTTGTATTATAACTTGCGGAATACGAGGCTGTCGGTAGAAGAGCGCAACCGCATGCGTTTGCCGTCGAGCTGCACGATGGAGTAGCTCGGCGAGATGCCGTGGATGCCGACGGACGACAGGTCTACGGCGTTCGGGTCGGTGAGCAGACTGTCGCGGTCGCGGTAGTGTACGTAAATGGCCGTGAGGTCGAGTGTGGTCGACGTTACTTTGAAGCGCGCCACGCTTTCGTTGGTCTTTCCGTTGTGGCCTTCTTGCGAGCGGATGCTCAGCAAGTCGAGTTGGAAACTCCAGTAAATGCGGTCGCTGCCGCAGTCTTTTTCCACGGAGAAGGGGCCCGATGCGTTGCCGTCGGGGCGAGTGTATATTTTCTCCAAGTGCCACATGCCGTCAATGGGGCCGTTGTCGCTCATCTTGCTGCATGAGCAGACGAGAACGGGGGCGAGGAGGGCGAGGAGTAGGGTAGGAGCAATGTGTTTCATCGCGTTTGTGTTGAGGTTACTTGGTATTGGAATGTGGTGTGTTGCATTCGCAAACGGAAACCTTCCTTTAAAAAATGAAGGGTGACTTCGGCTTGCCGCTTGCTGACTTTATTTGACGAGGTCACGTTTATATTTCACAGGAATGCCGTTTCTATTTCACGAGCACGCCGCTCTTATTTTATGAGAACGCTCTTCTATTTCACGAGCACGCCGCTCTTGCTGATTGTAAGCTGGAAGCCCGTGTTGTTGCCTATGAGCGAACCGTGGTCGAGGGCGAAAGCGCCGGTCACCTTCCAGCCTTTCGTGTCGAGGCGGCCCAAATGGTTGGGGGCGAAGGAGGCTTCTGCCATGAAGCTGTGGGAAGTGACAGGGGCGTCGAAGGGTTCGGCATATGTGCCCAGGCTCCGCTGGTGGGTGTAGAGTATGCGGTACTGCACGGTGGGCGAAGGATTGCCCGAGAGACCGATGTGGTTGGCCTTGAAACGGGTGTTGGTGAACGTCAAAGTACCGTTGGCATTGTAGAGCGGCGTGGTGTAGAGCGGATTGCCTATGGCCTGTCCCCAGTGCTGCCATCCGGCGTAGAGGTTGTGGTTGTAGTAGTTGTCGATGCCGCTTATCTGGTCGGGGATGGCTTCGGTGTGGTCGTGGTAGACGGGGCCGCTTTGGTCGGTGGTGCGGATGTGTTCGTAGACGATGGTGGAGACTACGGGATTGGCGGGAAGCTGGAGCTCGGCGCCTATGAGTGCGTCTTTCCATCCGTATTGGAGGAACATCTGCGAGTGGTCTTCGAAGAAATGGTCCATGTAGACGGAAGCGCCCCAGCCTTTCCCGTGGTAATTGAGGCGGAAGAGCCAGCTGCCCACGGTGTTGCCGGTGGCGTTGGCGTAGCCGTCGCCGTCGGTGGCGTCGCCTCCGGTGCCGATGGTGGCGTCTACGAAGTCCTTGAACGAATGGCCCATTTTGATGGCATGGGGTTGGTCGTTGTCGGTAGAGGTGGCGTTGTAGATGGTGCCGCCGAATTGGCACGCCATCTCAAGTCCGCCCTCGAAGGTGAGGGGAAATTTCTCCGCATTGCCCAACCGCAGGTAGCCGGCCTTGGAGTGGAAGAGCGCATGGCGGGCGTAGTGGTTGCCGGCGGCGAGATAGTTTTCCTGGAAACGTCCGTCAGTCATGAAGCCGTAGCCGATGTGTCCTTTGATGGCTGCCCAGTTGGACTTGCCGGTGATGCTCCAGTATTCGGGCAGCTCGAAGCGTACCATGGGTATGGGGCAGGAGTTGATGCCGAGTGTCTGGCTGCCGGTGCTGAGGAGGTTGTTCTTCAGTTCCATGTTCCGTTCCTTTGCGCCTACGGAGAGCCGCACGAGTTTGTACTCGAAGTCGGCGTAGAGCTGCTGGATGCGGAATGTGGAACTGAAGTTGTACGCGGCGGCGAGGTCTATTCCGTAGCCGATGCGCCACTTGCCGCTGTCGTTGCGCGTGTCTCGCGAAAGTCCGACGCGGACATATCCGTTGTGGCCGTCTACGGAGGAAAGTCCGTGGCGGTTGGCGTTGAGCCAAAGGGGCGTGCTTCCGTTGGAGTTGGTGGTCTGTATTTCGGCATTGTAGTCAATGCCGTGTCCGGCGCGCTGAATGGCACTTTGCTGCGCGGCGGAGCAGAGGGGCCAGGCGGTCAGTGCAAGGAGTAGTAGGCTGTTTTTCATCTTTAGAACTTGGTGTTGATGAGAAATGCATGGGGACGCAGGCAATTCGGGCATGGACGTACGCCCTATTGCCAGCGTCCTTTTTTGTTCCGTGTATTTTGCGGTGCGTTGTAGCGGTTGTTGGGGCGTGAGCCGCGGTCTTGCTGTTTGGGGGTGCTGTGGTGTGCGGCTTTTCGGTCGGCGTTTTTGCTTTTCCCGTATCGCTTTCCCGTGTTTTCCTTGGGGCGGCGCGTTTCTTGGCGTGGACTGCTGAAACTTGCGCCTTCGGGGTAGAGCCGGGCTATGAGGTCGGGGCGGCCGATGCGGCGGAGCTCGCTGATGATCTTTCCCTTTTCTTCTGGTTTGTACCAGAAGAAGAACATGCGCTGCTTGAGCTTGTCCTCCGGAGTGATGGCGGAGAAGACAGGCTCGAGGGTGTAGGGATGGTAACCCGAGTACCACGCTTCTGTCGATACGGTCATGGGCGTGGGAGTGAAGTCCTGCACCTGTTCGAGCTTGAAATCCATGTCGCGCGTTTCGGCGGCGAGTTCTGCCATGTCTTCTTCCGTACATCCCGGGTGGGAGGAGATGAAGTAAGGGATGATTTGCTGGTTGAGACCGGCTTCGCGGTTGATGCGGTCGAAGATGGCCTTGAACTCATGGAAGAGTTTGAAGGAAGGCTTGCGCATGAAGCCGAGCACCCTTGTGGAAGTGTGTTCGGGAGCTACTTTCAGACGGCCGGACACGTGGTTGACGATGAGTTCGCGGGTATACTTTTCTGCGTTGGCGCGCAGTTTGGGGTCTTTGTAGGGGTGGAGAAGGAGGTCGTAGCGTACGCCGCTGCCGATGAAGCTTTTCTTTATTTCGGGCAAGGCGTCTACGGCTTTGTAGATGTCGAGCAGCGGCTGGTGGTCGGCGTTAAGGTTGGGGCAGACGGCGGGACTGATGCACGAGGGACGTTTGCAGCGGCTGCAGATGTCGGTGTTTTTGCCGTGCATCATGTACATGTTGGCCGAGGGGCCTCCGAGGTCGGAGAGGTAGCCTTTGAATCCCGGCATCTTCACCACCTGCTTCACTTCGCGCATGATGCTCTCTTTGGAGCGGCTCATGATGAATTTTCCCTGATGGGCCGAGATGGTGCAGAATGCGCATCCGCCGAAACATCCGCGGTGGAGATTGACGGAGAACTTTATCATCTCGTAGGCGGGAATGCGCTTGTTCTTGTATTTGGGGTGGGGCAGGCGTGTGTAGGGGAGGTCGAACGAGTGGTCAATCTGCGCCGTGGTCATCGGGGGGAACGGTGGATTGACCACGACGTACTTGTCGCCGAGACCTTGCAGCAAGCGTTGCGGGTGGAGCTTGTTGCTTTCTTCTTCGATGTGGCGGAAGTTTTCGGCGTAGTGCTTTCGGTCCACGAGGCAGTCTTCGTGGGAATGTAGAATGATGTCGTCTTCGCAGAATCCGTGGGGTATGTCCTCCGGGGCCATGATGGCTACGGTTTGTCTGACGGGGTATTTGTGGAGAATCTCTCTGAATTGTTCTGTGGTGCAGAAGGCGTCCTCGCGTCCGTGGAGAAGTTTGTTTTCGAGCGTACGGCAGAGTTCCGTCATGGGCATTTCGCCCATGCCGTAGACGATGAGGTCGGCCTTGCTTTCGTGGAGGATGCAGGGGCAAAGCTTCTCCTGCCAATAGTCGTAATGGGTGACGCGCCGCAACGAAGCTTCAATGCCGCCGAGCACGATGGGTGTGTCGGGGAATGCCTGTCTGAGAATGTGGGCGTAGACGATGGAGGGAAAGTCGGGGCGCATGTCGTGGCGTCCGTCGGGGCTGTAGGCGTCTTCGGAGCGTAGGCGTCGGTTGGCGGTGTACTTGTTTACCATGGAGTCCATGGCTCCGGGCGAAATGCCGAAGAAGAGCCTTGGGCGGCCGAGCTTTTTGAAGTCGCGGAAGTCGCCGTGCCAGTCGGGCTGCGGCACGATGCACACGCGCAGTCCTTCGTATTCAAGCAAACGGCCTATGACGGCGGCGCCGAATGAGGGGTGGTCCACATAGGCGTCGCCGGAGAAGAGAATGACGTCGGCCACGTCCCATCCGCGAAGGTCCATTTCCTTGCGTGTGGTGGGCAGCCAGTCTGTGAGTTGGGGCATGAGTCGGATTTGTGCCGAACGTTCCGCAAGGCTTTATATGTACTATTATAAAAAGGTGCCGTGCGGAACGTTCGGTATATTTATGAAATGAAGACGGGGGTGCGTTTGCACCGTTCCTTTGCTTATTCCTGTGCCTCTTCGGCGGGGGCGGGGTGCGTTTCGCACCAGTCGGTGTAGAGCGCCACGAGGTTGCGCAGGCCGTAGGCTTTCATCTTGTCGTGGTAGACCACGTCGATGCAGAGGTCGAGAAGGTCCTTTGTGTTGTCCTTGCTGGCGGCGATGAGCGAGCGGAGGTTGAGCTTGAGCTTTTCCAGGTCGTCTTCGGTGACGTAGCCGGTGGAGTTGAAGAGGGCGTGGAAAAGGTTGTGCTTGCGTATGGTTTCGAGGTTGGTGTCGGACACGTTGAGGTGGCGTGTTCCGCTTTCGTTGAGTTGGATGTCGTACATGTTGTGCAGTTGTTATGGATTAGTGAAAGGTGCGTGCCGCCATAGGCGGTTGCTTTTGGCAAATTTAATGATTCTTGCCGAAGGTGCAAAGGGGTGGGTGCGCAAGAAGGTTGCGGAAGTCTGCTCTATTTGCCGCTTGGGCTTGAGGCGGACTTCCCGTCGACGGAGATTTTCCGTTTGCGCTTGGGCTTGAAAAGGTCGGTGAACTTTTGGAAATCGCGCTGGAGCGAGATGCCTATGCCTTGCGTGGTGAGAGAGTTTTTGGTGAAGTAGCGGTCGGTGGTTTCGCTGTATGCACGCAGACTTACCGAGCCGCGGGGAGTGAGCAGGTAGCGTATGTCGAAGTCGCCCACGAAGTTGGAAGTGTAGGTGGGGCGGTCGCGGTAGCCGAAGTTGCCGTTGATGAGCAACCGGTCGTTGAAGAGCCGTCCTTCGAGCAGACCTTCCACTTCCATGTCGTTCCATCCGTAGGTGCCGGTGGCCACGTTGGCGCCGAAGTTCCAGTGCGACTGGTTGCCGAGCACGTTGGCAATGGCGGAGTTGAGCTGGCTGGTGAGCGTGTTGGAGATGAAGGAACGCATGGCGGCCGAACTTTGCTGCTGGCTCGTGGTCTGCGCCACGGAGCCGTTGGTGCTTGCCGTGTAGAAGCGGCCTATGCCGAGGAGGTAGATGATCTGTCGGTTCATGTCCTCGTCGGTGGCGATGAGCTGGCGCACCATCTGTTTCTCGTCTTCAGATATATTATGGAGGTCGAGGTCGAAATTGATTTGCGGGTTGCGGGCTTTGCCGCCGATGTTGAGGATGCAGTCCACCTTCACGGACTTTTGGTTGAAACCGGCGCCGTAGTTGAGGTCGCTGAGCGACACGCCGTTTACGGTGTATTTGGCTTTTAGGTTGAGGTCAGCTGCGAGCGGGTCGCCCGAGAAAGTCATTTGGCTTTCGGGGTCGATGATGAGGTCTTTGCGAATGATGTCCTGAATGCTGAGCTTGTAGTCGCCGCGGGCAATGCGGTAGGTGCCGTACATTTCGAAGGCGCCTTTGTTGCGGTAGGTGGCGCGCATGGCACCGCTGCCGTAGAGCGTGAGGCGGTCGCCGGCACGCGGGTCGGTGATGATCTGCACTTGTGCCGACGGATTGGCGTCGATGAGGAGGTTGAGGGTGATGTCGGTCGATGTTTCGTTGGCCTTGTTGTCCGTCGCTTCGCTTTGCGCTGACAGGGAGTTTGCCACGGCGGCGGTGTCGACAGTGCGGGCAAAGTGGACCATGCTGTTGTCGGTGGACGCGTTGCCGGTGGCTCCGAGGTTGTAGACGAACGTGGTGCCCGATTCGGGACGCAGGTTGATGTCGGCGTCGAAATGTCCGGCGCCTCCGCGCAGCGACACGTTGCCGGACCCTACGGTGGTGGAGTAGAAGGGCAGGTCGTGCTCTTCGGGCTTGTCGTAGCAGAGCAGGTGGTCGGCTTCTACGTTGAAGTCGTAGCGGAGTTTTTTGAGATGGGTGTGCTGCAGCGTGCCGTTGGCTTTGCCTTTCCCTTTCTTCCCTTTGGTGTCGGTGACGGTGAAATTCTCAAAGGCGAAAGTGCCCGGGTACATGTGTACGGCACCGTCCGTCACGCGGTAGGTCACGCCGGTGGACGTTACTTTGGCCTGTGCGTTTGCGGTGACTTCACCCTGAAAGTCGAGTTGCTTGAACGGGCCGTAGAGGCGTACGAAGCCCGTGGCGTCGCCGCCGAAGTCGTCGAAGATGCCGTCGATGTAGCGGCGTAGGAAACTGAGGTCGGTGTGGTTGGCCGTGATGTCGAGTTCGAGCCCTTTCTCTGCCGGCGAAACGTAGCCTTTCACCTGCGTGCCGCCTTGCTTGTGGGGCAACTGCATGTCGGCGTCGAGGTTGATGCGCTTGTCGGTGCTGTTCCACGATGCGGCAATGCTGGTGTTTCCCATCGGGCCTTTGTTGAAACGGAAGTCGGGAATGGACAGGTTGGCGTGGAGCTGCGGACTTTGTGTGGTGTGGGTGAGCACGGCCTGTCCCGAGGCCAGTCCGCCGAATTCTACGGCATCGAAATTGATGAGGCCGAGAATGTAGGAGATGTCCATGTTGTGGAGATTGGCCACGATGGAGTCGTTGCCCGATTTGTCGAGTTGTCCGTTGATGGCGAGCGACTGGTTGGGGCGGGCGATGGACACGTTGTGGGCCGAGAATTGGTGGCCTCGCATCGCGAGCGTTCCCGAGGCAATGTTCCACACGGTGTCGGCAAGCAGGAACTGGGTGGGGCGGATTTCGGTGCTGAAGTCTATGCCTTTGCCTTTTGTGGGGAAGAAATGGGTGACGGTCTCAAGGGCCCCTTCGTAGCGTCGGCCGGTTTCGCTGCCGCGCCATGCCACGTTGGCGGTGAGTGCGCTGTCGGCGGTGGCAAGGTTGAGTTCCA
Organism: Christensenella sp. UBA1685; assembly: GCA_963600165.1. Classification (GTDB taxonomy): domain Bacteria; phylum Bacteroidota; class Bacteroidia; order Bacteroidales; family Bacteroidaceae; genus Alloprevotella. The sequence goes on from CAVCAV010000004.1 coordinate 7,370, forward strand.
CTTTGAACGGCTTTCCGCTGATGGTCTTGGTAAGCTGGGCGAGCGCCTTGTATTCCGTGCCTTGTCCTTGGAGGTAAATGCTTGGATCCTTGAGCGTTGTGCCGTTGATGTCTACACCTTTGGTGGAAGCGGTGAGGAAGGAACGTCCGTCGTCGGCGTTGAGCGTTCCGCGAAGGAGCAGCGGGGAGTCGAGCTGAAGGTCGGTGCCTGTGAATTGCTTGAGAATGTCGGTTTGCTTGACGGTAGCATTGAGGTCCCACGTGCCGTGGCTTGCACTGTTCGGTGCATTGACCAAACCGGGTAGTGCGCGGTGGGCGAGCGTGAGGGCAGCTTGCTTGATGCTGCTTACGGAACACGGGCCGCTGAGCGTGGCATCGGCAAAGTCGCTGGCCAGCTCAAGCGTCGACCCGTTAGCCGACGGGGTCAGTGTGGCTGTGAGTTCGTTGAGCGTATAGTTTCCGTGCGGGCCGTTGACCATGGAAACGTCGTGCAGACTGACGTGGCCTTCGGGCTTGCTTCCTTGCAGATTGCTGAGGTTGGCACTGACGGTGCCCTTGTAGGCGGCTTGCGACAAAGCGCCTTGCAGACCGAGGACGGAGGGGTGCAGATTGGCCACTTGAGCTTGAAGCTTTATGCCCTGCAGCCGCTTGTTGGCCAAGGTGGCCGTTCCGTCGAAATCAAGACGCGCTTCGGCGTCGCTGCTTTTTACTTGGGCGGAAATGGAGGTGCCGTTGTAGGCGGCAGTGAGATTGACGGGCGAGAAGGTGTGGCCGTTCCACACGAGGCGGCTGATGTCGGCCTTGGCGTTGGCGGCGGTGAGCTTCTTGTCGTTGAGCGTGGCTTGCGCGTTGACGTGGCCGGTGATGTCGGCGGGCAGTTTGGCGTTGGCCATGACGAGTGCGGGATTGGCTTTGACGAGGGCCAACTCTCCGCTGAGCAGCGTGGGCGACCACGACACGTCGGCACGGAGTTCGCCGGCATCGGTGTGGAGTTTCAGGCGCGACGTGCCTTCTTTTCCGAAGCGGTAGTTGGCGTGGCCTTGCAACTGTATGTCGCCGAGGCGCGCTATGCGGCGGGTCCATGTGGTGTCGTTCGTCAGGCGGGGCACAACGGTTTCGGTGAACTTGCGGTTCACTTGCAGCCGCTCTATCTGGGTGGCTACGGCGTAGAACCCTTTGTCGTTCTTCAGCAGCGTGGCGTTTCCGTTCAGTTGCAAGCCCTCGTTGTTGGCTGCAAGGCGGAATGCGTTGAGTTGTATTTTCCCGGGAACAACGAGCACGTTGGTGCTGAAGCGGCCTTCAAACTCAAGGTCGTGGGGCAACTGGAGAATCCATGCAAAGTCGCGGGTGGAGAAGGTGGCGTTGTCCACGCTGCCCTTCACCCGCAGTGTGGGCCAAAGGTTGCTCCACGACTTTCGGGCGTCGTAGGTGGCCGTCAGTTCGCTTTGCTCGAAGTGGGTGTGGGGGAGGCTGATGTGGAGTCCGCTGATGTGGGCCGTTGTGCGGTTGGCGTTTAGTTTAAGGCGTAGTGCGTTGACAGCCAGACCGCTTTGCTCTTTTAGTGAAAGTGAACGTATACGTAGGCTGATGCTGTCGTTGGTGACGGATTTAAGGCTGATGTTGGCATTGATGTCGCTCAATGTGAGGTGCGACGCATTGAGCTTTCCGGGCGTCTGCGGGAGGAAGCGCTTGTCGTAGCGGACGTTGACGCGGCGCAGGATGATGGAGTTGATGCGGAGGTCGAGTGCGGACTTTTTCTTGTTGTCCTTGCTGCTGAGCGCGTCAATGACGAACTGGAAATTGTCGGCGCTGTCGGCGTGTGTGCGGTAGAGGTTGACGTCAGTGTCGAGCAGTGAAACGGTGCGCAGTGCCAGCTGGTGGCGGAAGAGCGAACGCAGTTCTATCTTGGCTGTCATTCTGCGGGCCTTGAGCATGGCCGCGCGTTGCTGGTCGTTGATGGTGACGTCGGTGAGTACCACGCGGTTGAACAGGCCTATCTGCACGTCGCCGATGCTCACGGTGGTGTGGAGCTGCTCGGCTGCGGCATCAGCCACAGAGCGTGTGACGATGCGTTTTACGGGCCCGAAGTTGACAGCCAGCAACAGCAAAAGGTAGACAACGAGAGCGGTGCCTACAACGATGCGCAATATGTTTCTGAGGAGTTTCGTGGCTGTCGGGGTACGTGGGTGGTGGATATTAGTCGCAAATTTAACGAAAAAAACGCTGACTCTCTTGTCTTTGCCTGTGCCGATTGGCGTTTGGAGCGGGCGAGAGGGCGCTATTATGCGCTTTTCGGCCCATATGCGGGTGCAATGTGGTGATTGCCGCCGTGCATATGGGCCGAAAGAGAGGGGATGTATTGGTTTGTCTGCAACGAAGAGCGTGATGTTCAAAACGTCGCCTCCATGGAGTGTGCAGACGCAGCGCTGATGTTATCTACCGCGCTGGAAGGTGATGTCGTAGAAGCAGGCGTAGATGTTGGACGAGGCGTCGCTCTGTCCCTGTGCGCTGGGGATGATGAGGCGCACGTGGGCCAGTTTGGCATCGGGACCGTTGAGACGGCCAAGGTTGATGTAGGTGAAGGGTGTGAGCCATCCGTTGGGCACGGCGGAGGTGTTGTAGGTTGACTTCATCACACCGCTGGTGAACGAGGCGGTGAACACGCCGAGCGAGTTGCTGATGGTCATTTCGTCGGGCTGCATCTCGTAGGTGGTGAGGCGGTTGGTGGTGAGGATGCTGTCGGCGGCGATGTTGAACTCCGTGTAGCGTGCAATGACTTTCGTGCTTTCACCGTCGGCAAGCTTGGAGCCGTTGCCCTTGTCGACAATCTGCATGTAGATGCCGGTGTTCTTGAAAAGCACGTATTCGTTGTCGTCAACGTTCGTTGTGCTGTCGTTGGCGTAGAACTTCTCTTCGGAGATGACTTTGATGTTTCCTGGAATATTGAGAAGGTATTCTCCTGAGTCAGGGTCTTTTACCTGTGTGCCTTTTTTGAGGAACGACTGGATTTGCTGGTTTTCTCTCTTGCGCTTGTCGGCATAGGTTTCGTCGTCGTTGCACGAGGTGAGGAGTGCGGCGAAGGCAACGAGGAGCATGGAGAGGAAAAGAATCTTTTGTTTCATTGCGTGGATGAATGGGTGTTGTGAGTGGGCAAAAGTACCTATTTTTTTTGGAAGTGTGCACACGTGTTCCCTACATTCGCCCTCTTTGTGCGTTAAGAGTTCAAAAACGGAGATGAAAGGGGACGTGGTGATGGGGGCGAGCGATGGGGAGAGCAATGTGTGTGAGCGATGGAGCGAGCGATGGGGGCGAAGTCTCCCGACTTCGCGCTCTACACGGCTTGCGCCCTCCATGGGGGCGACGATTGAATCGTCGCGTTCTACACGGCAAAAGTTACTGATGCGGCGATGCGAAGTCAGGAGACTTCGCCCCCATGCGCTACGCCCTCAAAAAGTTTACTCCAAAGTGCGTGTAGAGCGCGACGATTCAATCGTCGCCTCCATAGTGCGTGTAAGGGCCGCGCAAGCGAGCTCGGGAGAGCTCGCCCCCATCGTTCGCTCCCTTTGTTCGTCAAGCCGTTTGTGACGGCGTGCCTTGGAATTTCAATTCCCTTACTTGGAATTTGAATTCCCTTACTTGGAATTTTCGCAGCATGCCGTTGTTTCTGAAAGGTCCCGTTCCATGCCCACAAAAAAACGCCTGCTGCAAGGTGGCGCTCCTTGCGTGCAGGCGTGAAATGGTGCGTATGAATTGAAAAGTGGGTGCGCTTAGGCGCGGGTGTGCTTAGCAGTCGGGGTCGGGAGTGATGAGCTTGTAGCCCTTGCCGTGGATGTTGATGATTTCCACGTTCTCGTCGGCCTTGAGGTGCTTGCGGAGCTTGGTGATGTAGACGTCCATGCTGCGTGCGTTGAAGTAGTTGTCGTCAATCCAGATGGTCTTCAGGGCATAGTCGCGCTGGAGAATTTCGTTGGCGTGTGCGCAAAGCAGGGTGAGGAGTTCGCTTTCCTTGGTGGTGAGCTTCGTCTGCGTTTCGCCGCGGGAGAGAATCTGCTTCTGGGTGTCGAAACTGAAGGAACCGATTTTGTAGTGGGTGCGGTCCTTGTTCTTCTTGCCCTTCACGCGGCGCAGGATGGCTTCGATGCGGAAGGTGAGCTCTTCCATGGAGAAGGGCTTGGTGAGGTAGTCGTCGGCACCGATGCGGAAGCCTTCGAGAATGTCTTCCTTCAATGTCTTGGCTGTGAGGAAGATGATTGGCATTTCTTCGTTCGTCTCTCTAATGTCGCGGGCGAGGCTGAATCCGTCTTTCTTGGGCATCATCACGTCGAGCACGCAGAGGTCGAACTTGTCGAGCGTGAAGGCTTTGTATCCGGCTTCGCCGTCGGGGCAAAGTGTGGTGTCGTATCCTTTGGCCTGGAGATATTCGCGGAGGAGCATACCGAGGTTCTCGTCGTCCTCGCAGAGGAGGATCTTCATTTTTACTTCAGTGTTCATGATTCTTGGGGTTTTATGTTTGTTTTGTTGTTTGTCAGTGTAGGAAGAAGTGCGGCGTCAGGCCATTAGGGGCATGGCGATGACGAAGCGTGTGCCTTTTCCGAAGTCGCTTTCGGCATGGATGTTTCCGCCGAGCTGCGTGATGATGTTGTGCACGTAGGCCAGGCCCAGTCCGAAGCCTTTCACGTCGTGGCGGTTGCCGGTGTGAACGCGGTAGAACTTCTCGAAAATCTTCTTGAGGTCTTCGCGTTTGATGCCTATGCCGTTGTCTTCTATGCTGATGATGAGCTTTTCTCCCTCGTTGTGCGTTTCCACGCTGAGGTGAAGGTCGCGGTTGTCGGCTTTGTACTTCACGGCGTTGTCCATGAGGTTGAAGATGACGTTGGTGAAGTGCATTTCGTCGACGAAGACAATGGCGTTTTCTGCATCGAGGTGGGCGTCGATGGTTCCGCCGGCGGCTTCCACTTTAAGGCGGAAGGTGTTCACGGTGTCCTGTATGAGGCTGTTGGCGTCGACCTCTTTGCGCTTGAAGGTGGCGGCTTTGCGGTCGAACATCGACATTTGCAGCACCTTCTCCACTTGGAAGCGCAGTCGCTTCGTTTCGTCCACGATGATGCCCGACACGTGGGAGAACATCGTTTCGCTTTTGGCCACCGAGGGGTCCTTGAGCATTTGTGCGGCGAGGGAGATGGTGGAGATGGGCGTCTTGAACTCGTGCGTCATGTTGTTGATGAAGTCGTTCTTTATCTCTGTCAGCTTCTTCTGTCGGAAGATGGTGTAGATGGTGAAGATGAAGACAATCAGCAACACGAGGGTGAAGATGATGGCGGGGATGATGAAGCGCACGCTGCTGAAGAGGTACTTCTGCATGTCGGGGAAGTGGATGTAGAGCAGTCCGGTCTGTGCGCTCGGGTCGTTGGGGTAGAGCACCTGCTTGTAGGTGAAGTCCTCGCCTTTCGACGTGTAGTCGGGGCAGCGGTACACTTCGCGTCCGTCGGAGGTGGTGACGAGGAAGTGGTAGTCGATGTTGATGCCGTTGCTTCTGAGTTCGGCGCGCAGGTTGCTGTCGAGTTCGCGGAAGTCGACGCGTTCGGCAATGGGTTTGTCGCAGGCCTTGTAGAGGATGGAGTAGACCACTTCGTTGAGCAGTGCGCGCTGGTAGATGTAGCGTTGGCGGACGGAGTCGCGCATGGCTTCGCTCACGTCGTTGTCGGTGATGCCGTCGAGGAAGAGGCCTTTGGGCACGGTGGAGGGAATCACGGTGTGTGTGCGGCTCTCAAAGGCCGTTTGGTCGGTCTTGGCGAGGGCAGTGTCGGCAGGCGAGGGGCTGTTCTTTATCTTGAACTGCTCTTCGAGTCCTTGCTTCGTTTCTTTGAGCTCGAGGTTTCGGGCTGTTTGGTAGAGGCTTCGGGTGACGGATTCATCAAACTGCTCTTTGCGCATGTTGATGACCTCTTCGAAGTATTTCGTTTGAAGGACCAGCAGGGCGATGAACGAGGCTCCCATCACGCAGGCTATGATCCATATCGTTGACTTCTTCATGTGGGCAAAGGTATGCGATGTGTTAATGCAACGCTTACTTCCTTTTCTCTTTTTCTTAAAAGTGAAGCGATGTTTAACTTTGGCGATTGTGTGTATTTGACAAAATGTGAAGTATAAGTATGGTATTAGCTATCTGATTTGATAGACCCTTATAAAAAGCGAAGCAAACTACTAAATGCTATAACACACGGTGCTTTGCGTTTGCTCGAAGACGGGCTGAAAGCCCAACAGAACATAGCCCAGGGCAAGCGAAGCGACACCCTGGGTAAATGTCCCTCCCTAATTGCGCGCCCTGAAAGGGCAACACAATGGCTACACGTGCGCTACAATTTATCCGAAATAGACATTCTGTTGCCCTTTCAAGGCGCATTCCAATAATAACTTCAAAACCCAGGGTGTCGCTTCGCTTGCCCTGGGCTATGTTCTTTTGGGCTTTCAGCCCGTCTTAGGCCTAATGGGGAACTGCAAACTTTAACACGTTCCCCAAAAAACAGGAACGTCAAATTGTACTTGTCAAGTACAGACGTTTAAAACATCTCTTGCTCAGTCCCACGGATGGATATGTGGTGGGAGCGGGGTGTAGTGCATATGTTTTTGAACCACGGCGAAGGCTATGATGCTAAGCTTTACGCCTTCTACGGCGAGCGCTTCCTGTGCGCACGAACGCGTGGTGAAGCCGTAGGTGATGACGTCGTCGACAAGCAATATGTGTTTTCCCTTTATAAGTTCCGGGCGTAGCACTTTGAATACGCCTTTTACGTTTTCCTTGCGTTCTTCTTCGGTGAGTTTGGTTTGCGACTGGCGGAAAGAGGTGCGGACGATAGCGTCGGTGATGACGGGCAGTCCCGTTTCGCGTGCAATGCCGCGTGCCAGCATCTCGCTTTGGTTGTAGCCGCGCCAGCGTTCGCGTTTGGGCGCCAGGGGAATGGGCACGAGAGCGTCAACGGTGTCGAAAAAGTTGCTTAACCCGGCGTCGATGGCCATCACCTTGCCGATGTATTCTGCCACGTCCGGCCGTTCGTAATACTTGAAGAGCATGATGGGTATGCGGTTCGGCGATTCGGTATCGTAGAAGATGGAGGCGGTGGCTTCCTTGAAGTTGGGGCCCAACGTGGCGAAGCGAAGCGTTAGCGGATTGTCGTGTTTGCCGTTGTAGTATGTTTGGGGAATGCCTTCCGCGCAAATGTGGCACCATAGGGTGGAGCCGCGCCGCAGTCGTACGCCGCAGACGACGCAGTGGCGCGGAAAAACGATTTCCGAAACGTCTGCGGTGAAAAGGTTGAGGATATGGCGTAGGCGGGGGCTTATGGTCATGGTATGGATTTGGGGCGTTTTTTCGTCAGAAGTTCTCCAGTTTTTTGAACTGCATGGTGTCGGTCACTTTCACGAGTTTTCGTCCTACGGCGCGGCGAATGGCATTGCCGCCCACGGCGCGGTAGGTGAAGGTGCTGTCGGAGGTTTGCGTGAACTCTATGTTCTGTGAGTCGGACCCGATGTCGTTGCTGAAGCGCAGCGTGGCTTTCTTTCCGTCAATCTTGTGGGAAATGAGCATCCACGTGCCGTAGATGCCGCCGTTCATGTAGCCGTGCATCTTGCCAAGGAAGGAGAATCCGGGTGCGGTGAGGCTTTCTTCGTAGAGGTTGAGGAAGATGTGCGTACTCGTTTCCTCGCAGTAGAAATGTCCGGCAAAGGGACGCTTCGCAGCCGCACCGTCCGGTGTTTGCGCCAGCAAGTTTGAACTGAAGCAAACGAAGAGCAACAAAATGGTAATGAGTTGTTTCATAGTAAGTTGTGTTTTGTTCTTAATACGAGCCGTGGCTTATTCTTCCTCCTCGTTCCCTGCCACACGGAGAATCATTGTGGTGGCTCCGATGGTGATGATGTCGCCGTCGGCGAGGTTGACGCGGTCTTTTGCCGAGAGTATTTCGTTTTGGTAGAACGTGCCCGTGTTGGAGTCCGCATCGCGCAGCACGAATTTGGGTTCGCCGTTTTTCTTCCGTCCGGCGGTGACAACGCTGTGTGTGGTGTCCATGCTGGGGTCGACGGTTTTGATGGCGGCATTGTTGGACGAGCCTTTCACCAGACGGCCTACAATGTTCTCGCCCGGGTAGAGCGGAATTTCCTGCTTGAAGTGGAATGCGTTTTCCAGCACGACAAGCGTGCCGAGCGGCTGTTGCTCTTCGTTCTCCTCCTCTTGGGCGGGCGCTGCGGCCTTGGGTTGGGGAATGCGTATCTTGAACTGTTTGTGGCATTCGGGACACTCGAAGACGAGTATGCGGCCGGCTTCGTATTGCGTCTCGTCGAAGAGGATGGCTTCGTCGCATTTCGGACAGCGGATGCGTTTCATGATGTAAATGTTATTGTCGGGGATTTGAATGAAAGTCTTTGGGAGAAAACAAGATGGCTTGCGAGGGTTCTTCTCCATCTTGTAGAAAAACACAAACGCGAACGTAAAGTCCGCGTTTTATAGGTTGAAAAACAAATGGTTACTTCGTTTCCATCACCCAAGCTTGGGTAAATTCGCTTTTGCCGCTGATAGGCTTGAGTTTGGCCTGTGCTTCGTCTTTGGTGGTGTAGGCTCCGTATACCACCCTTACCATGCGGCCGCGCGTATACACACGGGCGTCGGGCATGCCTTGCTTGTGAAGCTGGTTGACAAGGGCCTGGGCGTTGGCTTGCGGAATGGCGCTGGCCAACACAATGGTGTATTTTCCCGAAGAAGCATTGTCCGCCGTAGCATTGGCGGTGCCGGGTTGCGTGGCTGTTTGTGCAGTCTGTACTTCTGCCTGGCCGCCTTCTTGCGAAGCGGCGGGTGCGGCATTGTAAGTGGCATGTGCGTTTGCTGCCGGCACGGTGTTCTGCGAAGTTGCACTTTGGCGTGCGGCATCCTGCGGAGAGGCGGTGAAAATCTGGCTGTTGAGTACCGATGCGGCCTGGGGTGCTGTTGCGTTGCCGTCGTTGACGGGCGTGGCCCATATGAAGTAGAACACGATGGCTACGACTGCTGCTGCCACGTAGTTGACCAACTCGCGGTTGAGACTGATGGTGTAAGTCTTTTCCGTGCGCTTGATGAGGGGCTTTGAGGCTGTCTTGCGCTTTGAAGCATTGGCGTGAGCCGACTCGTCGGTGGAAGAAGCGCTTTCGTCTGCGCTGCTTTCCGGAAGTACTACGGAGTCCAATCCGTAAAGCTCGGGCGAGAGCACACCTGCCTCGCAAGGCTCGAAGATATAGCGTCCGTCCATGCCGAGCGTAAGGCGACCGATGCCGCTGAGCACATATTCTCCCTCTTTCGTAAGCTGGGCTTTGAGGGCGCTTACGGCTTCGTCTATGAGTTTTACGCTTTCGGGGAACGTGGTGTCGTAGGCATGCATGTACGACTGTGCCAACAGACCGTCGTTGATGGCCAAGTCGGGATTGAACCCTACGCTCCGGAAGGGGGGAAGGAACAATTCTTCCTCCGCTATTCTGCGTGCAGGAACGTACTGCGTGACAAATCCGCCGAGGCCGGGGACTATCACGCAATCGTGCTTGAGCAGGAGAGCTTCAATATGTCTGGAGAGTTCAATCATACTGCAAAGTTACCGTTTTAACTCTCATGCGCCAAATGCGCACGAAACGATTTTTTGCACTCCGAGGTGCGCATCTGCCGATGAAACCGCGCATTTTCGCTTTAGCTTGTTGTAAATCAATGCGTTCCCGTGCCCCATAAATTTTTCATTCGTCCGTTCGTGCACATCTTCTTATCTTTGCATAAGATTGGCTGGTCATGATGGCCGGCGAAGGTACTCTTTATTATATACGATATGAACGATTGGAAAGACGCGCTGAGCGCATTGACGGGCATTGCCGTGCCTGAAAAAGAAGAAGGCAAAGAAGAGAACGGGGCGGGCAAAGTGGCCCGCAGAAAAAGGTCGGGCGTGGTTTATTCCACCGATGCCGATTATGAGTATTGCGACGAAGCGGAAGAAACGTGCGCCACGCTTCCGCCATCGCAGCAGCGTTTGCGCCTTGCCATGGAGCGCGCCGGACGGGGCGGCAAGACGGTGACGCTCGTGAGGGGCTTTGTCGGGACGGAAACCGACCTCAAGGCTTTGTGCAAGATGCTGAAACAAAAATGCGGCGTGGGAGGAAGCGTAAAGGACGGCGAACTCGTCATTCAGGGCGACCGCCGTGCGCAACTCTTGGAGTTGCTCAAAAAAGAAGGGTATACGCAGACCAAATAAAGGTGGATTGTTGCTAAACCAAAACGGGGAAGCGTCGGCGAAGAACGTCTTGTTTTTCCTTCTCCCATATAATAGTGTGCGCGCATTCCTTTGTCTCGAGAAAAGCAAGGCATGAACCGTTGGCATCGTAGGCAGCGGAATTTCCGCAATAGGTCGCCGCGGGGTCCGTACCCGTGCGGTTCACTCCCACACACAGCGCTTGGTTTTCTATGGCACGCGCTTGCAACAGGGCGTTCCAGGCGGCAATGCGTTTGGCGGGCCACGATGCGGAGTAGAGTACTGCGTCGTAGGAATCCGCAAGCGTGTTGCGCGCCGATTCAGGGAAGCGGAGGTCGAAACACGTTTGGAGAAGGAAGCGCACGCCTCTATATTCCACAATGGTGCGCTCTTGTCCGGCATGGAACGCCTTGTCCTCGCCACCGGGAGCGAAGAGGTGGTGCTTGTCGTAGTACTCCAACCGTCCGTCGGGCATGACGAAGTAGAAACGGTTGCGCCAGTCTTCGGTAGACAATGGTGCTTCCTGAAGTTTGCCGCAGTCTACGGCGAGCGTGCCCGCTACGGCGCAGTGGCGCGAACGGGCTGTCTGCAGCATCCATTGGAGGGCGAGCATGGAAGCTTCGTGTACCTCGGCATTGGGCCGAGTGGTGAATCCCGTAGCCCACATTTCGGGCAGCACCATCACGTTCGTGTCCTCAAGGGAAGCGGCGAGCGTGTCGGCACGCTTGATGTTTGCTTCGGCATCCATCCATTGTATGTCAAGTTGGAGAAGGGTGATTTTCATGGCAAGGCAATTTTCAGGAAACAACGGTCGTCGAACGAAAGGTTTCCCTCGACCAAACATTTCGTGGCCGCGTTCTCGTTGATGCAGAGCGGGTCGTCGCGAAGCAGTCGCTGCAGTGTAGCTTCACTTTCCTGCAGCGAGTCGGCAAGGACGGGGTAGCCGTCGGAAGCCAGCACGAGTTCCGTGGCGTCGGCTACGGGCAACTCCAGTACGAGCGCCGCCGGCACAGGCGTTCCGTCGAGCACGGCATAGCGGTAAGGGTTGCGGGCGTTCGGGTCGTTCTGGAAATTGGTCTGTTCGCGCAGCGCGTCCAAAATGGCAGCACGTCCCAAATCGTGGCGTCGGATGTCGGCCGCACTGTGTCCGTGGGCAAGAAGATGGCGCACGGCGCCGCAGCGGGCGTCCGTAAGGATGCGGTCAACGAGTTTGGAATTTGTGTACGTGTGTCCGTTCCATCGTGCCTGACAATCGCCCACCATCCACACCACATGGCGGAAAGCGCTGTAGATGACGGCTGAACAAGTGAGGCGATACTCTGCCCGGCTGGCGGCCTCGGGGATGTTCTTTTCGGCAAGGCATGCCGTGAGCACGCTCAGCATTTTCCTCTTGTCAGCCTCGGGATTGAGGTGGCGCAAGGCTTCGGTCACGGTGAGCATGGCTTCGCGTCCGCCGTGCCTTCCCGGCACCTTCGACGTGCTGCCGTCCACCACTGCGGCAAAGTGGGGCGTCACGGTAAAACCGTCTTCGCAAAGACTTTGGTCGGGACGCTTTCCGCAAAGAAACGTTTCTATTGTTTTCATCGGTTGGGGCGTGTTTTTGGAAAAGGAAAATGCGGCATTACGTTGTAGAAATAATGTACGATGGCAAGCGCCGTGTCGCAGGTCTGCTATTCCAGCACGCGCTTGAGCAACTCTTCGGGACGGGCAATGTAGCAGTCGGCGCCGGAGAGCGAGCGAAGGAAGGGTTCGTCGCGGAATCCCCACAGCACGAGCGCACAGGGCAGTCCTGCATTTTTTGCCGTAGCGAGATCCACTTCGCTGTCACCTACATAAATGGCCTCGTCGGGCGTAGCGTCCAGTTCCTTGAGGGCTGCCAACACGGCATCGGGGTTGGGCTTGCGGCGCACGGTGGCACTCTCGCCTACCGCCGAGGAAATGTATCCGTCGAAGAACCGTTGGCTCAGTTCCTGTACGGCCGGATGGAGTTTGTTGCTCACAATGGCCATCTTCACGCCGCGTTGCTTCAGTTCCTGCAAAAGCGGCATGATGCCGGGGTAGGGTCGCGTGCGGTCGAGGCAGTGTTTCACATAATGCGTGCGGAACGACTCGAATACAGGCTCGAATGCTTCTTCGCTCAGGCTCTCGCCGGCAGCGTGGCGCATGAGATAGCGTATGCCGTTGCCGAGAAACCGGCGTACCTCGGCCGTGGAACGTTCGGGAAGCCCGTGCGTGCGCAGGGCATGGTTTACGCTGGCTGCCAGGTCGTCCAGCGTGTCGAGCAATGTGCCGTCTAAATCAAAAACAACTGTTCTTATCATTTGTGCAATATGAAATATTCACATAGTGTGGCACAAAAATACGAATAAAATCTATACCTTTGCTGCGGTGAAGTAAGATTCGCCCAAACTAAACATTTACACAGATATCACCCATAATGGAACTTACTGCTGTATTTGACCACTTCAACATCAACGTGCTCGACCTCGGGCGCAGCTTGGAGTTTTATAAAAAAGCACTTGGACTTCTGCCCTGTGGAGAGATTGAAGGTCCCGAAGGCGCATTCAAAATTGTATATCTCAAGAACGAAGCCTCAACCTTCAAGCTTGAACTCACATGGCTCCGCGACCGAAAGGAACCCTACAACCTCGGAGACAACGAATTCCACCTCTGTCTGCGCGTTCCCGGCGACTACGAAGCCACACGCGCCTACCACAAAGAGATGGGGTGCGTTTGCTACGAGAATTTCGACATGGGACTTTATTTTATCAACGACCCCGATGGTTATTGGATAGAGATTCTTCCCCTTGACTGATGGGAAGAACCCACGACAAACGAATCATAAACAATTACTTATTATAAGGCTCTCGCTTTCCTCCGGATATTATTAATGGGGAAAGCCGCAGGGCCAATCATACGACTTATGGAAAATCAAGAAGCTCTTATCGCCCAGTGTGAAAAGGTAGCCCAGCAGTGGATGACCTCCAGCAACTACGACGCCGAAACGCAGAAAGCCGTAAAGGCACTTGTGGAGAATCCCGACAAAACGGAACTCATCGACTCGTTCTACAAGACGCTCGAATTCGGAACGGGCGGTCTTCGCGGCATCATGGGCCCCGGCACCAACCGCATGAACATCTACACCGTTGGCGCAGCCACTCAGGGACTTTCAAACTATCTCAACCTCAACTTCAAGGACAAGGAGCAGATTAGCGTAGTGGTCGGTCACGACTGCCGCAACAACAGCCGCCTCTTCGCCGAGACCGCTGCCAACATCTTCTCCGCCAACGGCATTAAGGTATATCTCTTCGAAGATATGCGCCCCACTCCCGAGATGTCCTTCGCCATCCGCCACTTGGGCTGCCAGAGCGGCATCATTCTCACGGCCAGCCACAACCCCAAGGAGTACAACGGCTACAAGGCCTACTGGGACGACGGCGCTCAGGTACTCGCTCCCCACGACAAGGGTATCATCGACGAGGTGAACAAGGTGGCCGTTGAGGACATCCGCTTCGAAGGCCGTCCCGAACTTATCGAAATCATCGGTAAGGAGATTGACGACATTTATCTCAACAAGGTTCACACCCTCAGCATCGACCCCGAGTGCATCAAGCGCCAGAAAGACCTGAAAATCGTCTACACTCCGCTTCATGGCACGGGTATGATGCTCATTCCGCAGAGCCTCAAGCTTTGGGGCTTCGAGAACGTTCATTGCGTGCCTGAGCAGATGGTGAAAGACGGCAACTTCCCCACGGTGAAGAGCCCGAACCCCGAAAACGGCGAAGCACTCACTATGGCTCTCGACCTTGCCAAGCAGCTCGACGCCGACATTGTGATGGCTTCCGACCCCGATGCTGACCGCGTGGGTATGGCCTGCAAGAACGACAAGGGTGAATGGGTGCTCGTCGACGGTAACCAGACTTGCATGATATTCCTCTATTACATCATCATGAACCGCAAGGCTCAGGGAAAGATGCAGGGCAACGAATTCATCGTGAAGACTATCGTCACCACGGAGCTCATCAAGAGCATTGCCGAGAAGAACCACATCAAGATGTACGACTGCTACACCGGCTTCAAGTGGATTGCCCGCCAGATTCGTCTCGACGAGGGCAAGCTGCAGTACATCGGCGGCGGCGAAGAGAGCTACGGCTTCCTGGCCGAGGACTTCTGCCGCGACAAGGATGCCGTTTCTGCCTGCTCGCTGCTTGCCGAGATTTGCGCCTGGGCCAAGGATCAGGGCAAGACGCTCTACGACGTGCTCATGGAGATTTATCTCGAATACGGCCTTGCCGTGAACAAAACCATCAACGTGGTCAAACCCGGCAAGACGGGTGCGGACGAAATCAAGGCTATGATGGAAAACTTCCGCAAGAACCGTCCTACCGAAATCGCCGGCTCGCCCGTAGTTTGCACCAAGGACTACGGCACGCTCACCGAATACGATGCAGACGGCTCGTCCAAGGCGCTCGACTTCCCCGAAGCCAGCAACGTGCTCCAGTGGTACACGGAAGACGGCACGAAGGTCAGCGTACGTCCTTCGGGCACTGAACCCAAAATCAAGTTCTACATTGAAGTAAAAGGCCATATGGAATGCCCGAAGTGCTACAACGGCGCAGTGGCCGACGCTCAGGAGAAGATTGCAGCCGTTCAGAAGAGCCTCGGACTGTAACATAGTCAACGCCGTGCCCGCACTTTGCGTTTTTTGCAAAGGGCGCAACGGCAAAGCCATATATAATAATGGGGCTTACATTGCCAATCGGCAGTGTAAGCCCCATTGTCGGTTAATGAAGATACATACGGATGAATACCTACTTCTTTATATTTTGCAAGGGCGACATTCTCCTTACGGACACGGGCGAAGTGCCGTGTGGCGAGAGCGCGCCCGTTTCGTTGGAGCCCTGGCATACGCTCCACCGCCTGCCGGACTTGAACGGATGTGCTTGCCGCACGGTGAGAATAGACGCTCCCGTGGTGGCCGATGGTTGGCAAATGGTACCACTGCGCGAGTCGTTTGACATTCTTCCCCAGGCCGTGTATGCCATGGCCGGCAAGGCGCAGGAAATACTCTATTGGGACCAGCAGACGAAATACTGCGGCGTTTGCGGCGGCCCTATGAAACTCCATACGGACATCTCTAAGCGTTGCACAAACTGCGGAAAGGAAGTATGGCCCGCCTTGGCCACTGCCATCATTGTGGCCGTGACGCGCAACGAAGGGCGCGAGATACTTCTCGTGCAGAGCAACAAGTTCAAGAAAGACTATATGGGGCTTGTGGCCGGCTTTGTGGAAACGGGCGAAACGCTTGAAGACTGTCTGCGGCGTGAGGTAATGGAGGAAACGAATGTGCGTGTGAAGAACATACGCTACTTTGCTTCGCAGGCATGGCCTTATCCTTCGGGACTGATGGTGGGCTTTACGGCCGAATACGATGGCGGCGAACTGGTGCTCCAGCGTTCGGAACTCAACAAGGGGGGATGGTTCTCGCGCGACAATATGCCCGCCATTCCCGGCGAGGTGAGTCTTGCGCGCCGCCTCATAGACCATTGGCTGAAAGGATGAAAGGGTAGGGGAAGGTGTTTTTAGGGTGGTTCTATAAATTGGCTTTGTCTGATTCCGGTGGTATTTTATAGAACCACCCTTTAGATGTTTTCCATGGCAGCGATGTGCATAATGCCGCGCGAATGGGTGACGAGCCGCTCTTGCCGTAGCGTGTCGATGAGGCGCGACACGGCGAGGCGGCTCGTGCCGAGTTCGTCGGCAAGCTCTTCCATGCGGATGCGGAGCGTTTTCTGTCCGCGGGGGCTGAGGCTGCGTTGGGCGATGAACTGGCGGAAGCGGTTGCGCAGCGAGGGGGGCTGTGCCGTCCACAGCAGGCGGCCGCGCTGCTGCGTTTCGGAACAGACGATGTTGAGCATGTTCACTTGAAACGTGAGGTGGCGGTGCATCAACTCGAAGATGCTTTGTTTGGAGATGGCCACGCTTTGCACGTCGGTGTGGGCTTCTACGGTTCTCGTGTAGCGGTTGTGGAGACCGAAGAGGCACTCCGGTTGCACGATGAGCGGGGCGGAGAGCACCTCTGCCAGTTCGTAGACGTGGCGCGGGTCCGTCTGGCGGCAGCGCACCGTGCCGTCGAGAATCATTACGAGCCGGCTGCTTACCTGGTCCTGTTCTATGAGCGTGGCGCCGGCTTTGAAGGAACGGAATTCCAAGGGCACTTTCTCCACCACGTCGAGAAAGTCCAAACGGCTGAATCCCTGGAACAAGGGAACCAGCAGCAATTTGTCTGAAAAGGAATGGTCCATGCGCCGGCGTATAGGTTTGTTGGGTTTACATGCCGCGGCGGTATACCTGCAAGGCGCCCTTTGCGTCTTCGTAGATGAGGTAGACGCGCAGCTCCTTGTGGGCGTCGAGTACTTTCTGTGCGCCTTCAATGCCGAGCACCATGAAAGCGGTGGCGTAAGCGTCGGCGGTGGCGCAGTCGGGTGCCATCACGGTGGCAGAGAGCAGGGAGTGCTGCACGGGGCGTCCGGTGCGCGGGTCTATCGTATGGGCATATTTGCGTCCGTCCTTTATGTAAAAATTGCGGTAGTTGCCGCTTGTGGCCACTGCGCAGTCGTGAAGACTGAGCACGGTCTGCAGTTCCGTTTGCTGTGCGTCTTTATTGTCTACGGGCTTGCTGATGCCAATTTGCCAGTCCTTTCCTTCGGGATTGCGGCCTTTTACTACCACTTCGCCGCCTATTTCCACCATGTAGTTCCTTACTCCTTTTTCACGGAGCACACGTGCCACGCGGTCCACGCCGTAGCCTTTGGCAATGGCGCCGCAGTCGATCATCAGGCGGTTGTCTGCCTTCTTTATGGTGCTGTCCGGCATGAGTTCGAAACGTTGGTAGCCCACGAACGCGCGGAGCGAGTCAATCTGTCCGTCGGTTGGAAATTCGCCTTTCTTGAAGCCGAAGCCCCAGGCGTTGACGAGTGGCATGACGGTCACGTCGAATGCTCCGTCGGTGGCTTCGCTTACCTTGCGGGCCTTGGTGAGCACTTCGTAGAGGAGTGCATCGGTGTGCATGGACGTTCCGCTGTTGATGGCGGAAAGTGTGCTCTGCTTGTTGAATACCGACATGCTGGCGTCCACTTCGTGCAAGGCGCGGCTGATTTCGTCGTCGAGGGCTTGCGGAGCTTCGTATTTGATGTGGTAATACGTGCCGAAGATGGAGCCTTCTGCTTCGCGGAGCGTAGACGTGCCGCGGAACTTGAGAATCCAGATGGTGCCGGCTATGAGTATGAGGAGGAATAAGGCAGAGAAGATGCGTTTGGGAGTCATAGGGGAGTGAGGTTGTCAAATGTCGAATATCACGTTGAATGTGCCGCCGAGGGCGTGTGAGTCGCTTTTGCCGTAGCCGGGCACGTACCAGGCGTCGCCTACGGACGAACTGCTGTTGTGGATGCGCAGGCGGTAGCGTATGCTCCAGCCCAAGTGAAGCATTCCCCACACTTTGGCTTCGAGTCCGGCCACCACTTCGCCCCATCCCGTTGTGCCTTTAAGTCCGGTGAAACGGAAGGGGACGGACGTTCCGTAAACGGCGTCGGTGATGTCGGGGCCGTCGAGGTCGTATTTGTAGGAGGAGAGGCCGTAGCGCACGCCTACGAAGATGCGGTTTCCGCTGCGCACGTCTTTCGCCACGTTGTAGTCCATGCCCAGGCGGAAGTAGGGAGAGTGTACCTTGTAGTGCAACTCAGACGTTTCGTTGGTGTGGTCGCTCACGCCCATGCCCACTTCCGCAATGGGGAAGTAGCGTCCGCGTATGTTGAGGCGCGCTGCCGCTTCGTATTGTCCGTAGGGGCAGCAAACGGCCATGACGGCACCCGCCGCATCGACCGAGACGCTCACGCCGGCCAAGAAGGGCAACTTCTTTTGCGCAAGCAGTGCTGCAGCGGCTTCCTCACGCGAGGAGTATTGCACGCCGCGCACCTTTTGCTGCGTGGTGCGTACCGTGTCGGCTGCGGTTTGGGCAGAGAGGCAGGTGGGGGCACTAATGGCTAGAAGTAGAGCGAAGGAAAATGCGGATGTTTTCAATGTCATCGTAGTTTACTGTGGAGCGTACGAGCGATACGCTGTCGATGGTCAGAGGCAGTTGGGAGAGGGCGTGCGACGTGGCGCTTGCGGCGTGAATGGTGTGGAACACGGACGCGGGGCAGTCGAGGTTCTCGAAATGGGGCTGCGGCGTATGGTCCACGAAGAGCGTGTCGGTGGCGCTTTGCCCTGCAGCATTGGAGAGGACGAGGAGGAGCGTGTCGCGCGTGCCGCCTTCCTTCAGGGGGACGAGAAAGGAGGAAATGCCTGTGGCGCGGTTGAGCAGCACCGTGTCGCGTCCGGCGGGCCGTATGTTGAGAGTGTCGGAGAGGGTGAGTGCGCTGTGGGTCTCTGCGGAGTAGAGGTTGCACTGCATCATCACGACGTTGTCCAGCGGGCAGTCGATGTTTGAACATGCTGAGAGCAATGCGGCTGCTACGATGGCGGCAGGAGCGGAGAGCACTTTCTTGATTGGCGACATTGCGGATGTGTTGAACGGAAGGTTGTATTCTGGATAAACAGAATTAAATAAGAAATAAACTGTGCAGTTTCAGCAGTGGATTTTGTGCGGTGGGCAGTCTGAAAGACGTTATGCGCGAAGGAAGAATGCTTATGCGGTTGATGTGGTGGCCTTACAGGCCGCAACTTTACCGTCGGCACATAACCCAGGCCGCGTCACTTCGTTCCGTGACCTGGGCTTACGAGTGGTGGCCTTTGGCTTTCCCTTCGGCCGCCGATTTTCAATTCAGGCCGCTCGCCGCGCTTAATGAAATTGCGCAATTTGTTTTTTGAACATTGCTTTGCGGCGCTTTAGCGCCCTTCAAGGCGAAGCTATAATAAAGCGTTTGTGGCGCCGCGCAAGCGAGCTCGGGAGAGCTCGCCCCTATAGAGGGCGCAATGTTCCTCGTTAAAGATTTTACTTGGGGTTCCGCCTCCTTAGAGCTCTTTCTCTATCTGGTAATCGTTGCGTCCGGCGGCGTTGCGGCTGATGAGTTCGCCGAGGAAGCCGGCCACGAAGAGCTGCGTGCCGAGGAGCATCATGGTGAGGGCGATGTAGAAGTAGGGCGAGTCTGTCACGAGGGGAGCGGGCTCGCCGCTGTAGAGGTGTATGAGCTTGGCGGCTCCCACCACGATGCAGGCTATGAAGCCGATGAAGAACATCACGCTGCCGAGGAATCCGAACACGTGCATGGGCTTGAGGCCGAAACTGTTGAGAAACCAGAGCGAGAGCAGGTCGAGATATCCGTTGACGAAGCGGTTGAGTCCGCCGAACTTCGTTTTGCCGAACTTGCGTGCCTGGTGGTGCACCACTTTCTCGCCGATTTTGTCGAAACCCGCGTTTTTGGCGAGGTAGGGGATGTAGCGGTGCATTTCGCCGTACACTTCAATGTTCTTCACCACCTCGTTGCGGTAGGCTTTGAGTCCGCAGTTGAAGTCGTGGAGGTTGTGTATGCCGCTCACTTTGCGTGCGGTGGCGTTGAAGAGTTTGGTGGGGAGCGTTTTGGAGAGGGGGTCGTAGCGCTTCTGCTTGTAGCCGGAAACGAGGTCGTAGCCGTCTTCCGTAATCATGCGGTAGAGTTCGGGAATCTCGTCGGGCGAGTCCTGCAGGTCGGCGTCCATCGTGATGACCACGCGGCCCTGTGCGGCGCGGAAGCCGCAGAAAAGTGCGGGCGACTTGCCGTAGTTGCGGCGGAACTTGATGCCGTGTACGTGTTCGTCCTTTTGTGCAAAGTTTTCGATGACGCTCCATGAGGAGTCGGTGCTGCCGTCGTTGACGAATATCACTTCAAACGTGAAATGGTGTTCGTCCATCACGCGCTTGATCCATGCGTAGAGTTCGGGAAGGCTCTCGGCCTCGTTGAAAAGGGGCACGACAACCGTAATGTCGTATTTGTAGTCCATGAATGAGTATGTTGTCCTTGAACGGGGATGTTCAAATAATGTTCTAAAAATATATTTCCTGTGTGGGTTCGGTGGGTTTGCGTTTCATGCAGACGAGGCCGATGACGATGGAGATGAACGGGCCGAAGATGACGGCCGCATAGATGGGCATGGAGGCGTAAGCTGCCGGGCCTACGCTCTGCATCAGGTCGGCTATTCCATCAAGGCCCTTTCCGTTCGTCGCCTCGTTGATGGTGGCCGAAATGGCGGGGTCTTGCATCATCTGCGCCATTTCGGGCTGTTGCATGCTTTGCTTGAGGCTTTCCTGGTAGGCGGCGAAGAACGTGCCGTGGTCCAGCCAGTTGAGGTATACGAAGATGCCCAATGCCACCCATATCGCAGCATAGAGTCCCAGGAGCAAGGCGTGGATTAAGCCTTGGAAGAAGCTGAAGCCCTCTGCTGCGTAGTTTGTGGTGTTGCGGTAACGGAAGGTGAGTATTCCTCCGAGCACCGGGCTGAACACCATCATGAGAAAGTAGCAGGTGGACAATATGGGAAAGGAAAACGAACCTTTGAGGGCGCAAAGCGAAAGCAGCCCGAAGAGCCCGAGCCATATGCCGCCTTGCATGGCGGACGCGTTGGCGTCGCGTATGATGTTGGGGTTTTGCATAAAGTTCCTGTTGTGGACTATATATAATAATGGGTGGCGCTGTAAACGCGAAGCAAAGTTAAGAATAAAGGGTGGTTCTATAAATTAGCTTTGTCAGATTTCGGTGCTATTTTTCGTCCAAATTGTTTGTGAACGAAGGAGCATAGCGGGCTATGCGACTGAGCGAACAAGCAATTTGGGCGGAAAAGAGCCCGAAAGATGACAAAACGCGGCTTTAGCGAACTTGCCCATAATCCGGTGGTAATTTATAGAACCACCCTAAATTCATCGCGAGCGGCACGCTGCGTTCATTCTATATCTTGTATGGCCCAGTCGGTGAGGTTGCCTGTCTGGCTGCTGAAATTGATTCCTACCGCTGTCACGGGGAGCCTACTGAGTGCAAACCGCTCGGCGTAGTTCTTTCTGACGGTTTGCTGCAGGGCGGCAACGGCGCTTTGGTTGAGCTTCAACTCCATTATATATATGCGCGTGGGGGTGGTGAGCGCTATGTCTATGCGGCCGTGGGCGGTGTGTACTTCCACGTCGGCCAGGTAGGGCGTGAGGAGGGAGAATATCACGAAAAGCATTTGCTGGTAATGCCCCTCGTGGTTCGTGTCGTTGCAGTAAGGCACGGAGGAGAGAAACGTCTGAAGCAGTTGCAGCGCGCGTTCCATGTTTCCCTCGCGGATGTGTTTCGCCATGTAGGCGATGGTAGTGTCGCCCTTCTCGTGAAGATGTCCGAGGTAGAGGGGAAGCAGACTTTCAAACAGTCCTGTGCGAATCTCCCTGTTGGGGAGGTCGAGCGTGTAGAGCCGCATTTCGGGGTCGAACCCTTTTATGGTGATGTATCCGCTTTGGTAGAGTAGGGGAGTGAGGCTTCCCATGTTCTCCGTCGGCGCATCGAATGCCGACTCCTTCACCGTCGTTTCGCCGATGTCGCTGGGCAGCGTGTGGAACCTTTGCATCATCTTCAAGAGAAACGTAGGTGTGCCGGTGGAAAACCAGTAGTCGTTGAGGTTGCCGTTGAGAAAGGCGCTGAGCAGGCTGAACGGATTGAAAATGTCGGGCGACGGCCATGCGAAGTGGTATCCGTCGTAGTGCGCGCGCAGTGCCTGCAGCGTTTGGCCGTAGTCCATATGCAGGCGCTTGCCCAGTTGCTCCACGTCGTCGTGCAGCTCCGTTTCAAGTTCTTCAAACGTGATGCCGCAGATGTCGGAAAACTCGGGCAGCAGGCTGACGTTGTTGATATTGTTGAGTTCGCTGAAGATGCTTACCTGCGAGAATTTGGTGATGCCTGTGAGAAAAACGAACCGCAGATAGGGGTCGGCGTCCTTCAGGGGGCTGTAGAAATTGCGCATCACCTGTCGCAGCTCTTCC
This sequence comes from Christensenella sp. UBA1685, assembly GCA_963600165.1. Lineage (GTDB taxonomy): Bacteria > Bacteroidota > Bacteroidia > Bacteroidales > Bacteroidaceae > Alloprevotella. The sequence continues at coordinate 29,605 of CAVCAV010000004.1, forward strand.
AAGTGCTCGTCCTCGTGAACCACGTCGAGCAGCGGTGCGTCATATTCGTCAATGAGCACTACAACTTGCTTGCCGGTCTGCTGATATACAGTCGTTATCAAGTTGTACAGACGTATATTGGGGTCCCGAGAATCGCAAGTCACCCCGAAATGCGTCTCATTTGCCTGCAAAATATAAAGCAGATACCTTTCCAAAGCGTCCTTCTCCATGTGCTTGCCTCCGGCCATGCTGAAGTGGAGCACAGGATAGGAATTCCACTCCGTTTCAAGTTTGTCGATGGCAAGTCCCTCAAAGAGATCTTTTCTGCCCTCGAAATAACTTTTCAGCGTAGACACGAGAAGCGACTTGCCAAAACGGCGCGGACGGTTGAGAAACACGTACTTGCTCATGTGCGTCATGCGGTATACGTGTTCCGTCTTGTCGATGTAGAGTAGTCCTTTTTCGCGTATTTCCGAAAAGGTCTGTATGCCTACAGGATAAAGTCTTTGGACCATTGTGGAAGGGGTATAATCGTGGAAAGTGCACAAATGTACCTACTTTTTGCGGAAATGGCAAGCCGGAGGGCATAGTAAGGCGCAAACGCTGCTCAATACAGCCCCAAACCCCGCCGCGCACCCCCTCAACGCCCCGTTTCGGCGCCCTCCATGCGCATTTGCCGGCAAGCTTGACTTGCACATCTATGTCAAATTGCTACCTTTGCACGCAGAAGAACGGAGAGCTGCATGCGCATCCCGGTGTTCCACAGTTTAGGACGCGCCGCGAATGCCACTCCTCCAACGTCTTCGCGAACCTTGCCGGTGCGGCCAGTGCGCCCACGGCCCGAGGTTCTTGTTTTTAATAAGATTGTCATGTCAAGAAGAAACGTCAGAAACTGGTATGTGCCCAAAGGTCAGGAGCCTACCGAGTTCGACAAGCGCATACTGAGCTATCAGAACAGGGGCGAACTCGTGCCCACTCGCAAACTGATAAAAACTCCCGAACAGATAGAAGGCATACGCCGCTCGGGCGAGGTGAACACCGGTGTGCTCGACCTCGTGGAAAAGGAAATTCACGCCGGAATGAGTACGGCCGAGATAGACAAGCTCGTCTACGACTACACCATAGCCCACGGCGCCATTCCCGCCCCGCTCAACTATGAGGGCTTCCCCAAGAGCGTGTGCACGAGCATCAACGAAGTGGTGTGCCACGGCATACCTTCGGAATACGAACTGCTCGAAGAGGGCGACATCATCAATGTGGACGTGAGCACCATACTCGACGGCTACTTCAGCGACGCCTCCCGTATGTTCATCATCGGCCAAACGTCGCCCGAGAAGGAAAAGCTCGTGCGCGTCACCAAAGAGTGTCTGCAAATCGGTGCTGAAGCCGCCAAACCCTGGGGCTTCGTGGGCGACATCGGCAAGGCCATTGAAAAGCATGCCAAGCGCAACGGCTACAGCGTGGTGCGCGAACTCTGCGGCCATGGCGTGGGACTCGAATTCCACGAAGACCCCGAAGTGGACCACTACAACACCCGCCACCACGGCATGCTCCTCGTGCCCGGCATGGTGTTCACCATCGAACCGATGATCAACATGGGCGTACGCGACGTCTTCATCGACGAAGAAGACGGTTGGACCGTTGTCACCGAAGACGAACTCCCCTCCGCACAGTGGGAGCACACGTTCCTTATGACGGAGCACGGACTGGAAGTGCTCACACATTAAATATAAGACAAAGCACAAATGATCACCATACTTGCCATAGAGTCGAGCTGCGACGACACCTCTGCCGCCGTACTGCGCGACGGATACCTCCTCAGCAACGTCACCGCAAGCCAGGCCGTCCACAAGGCCTACGGCGGAGTCGTTCCCGAGTTGGCCTCCCGTGCCCACCAGCAAAACATCGTGCCCGTGGTCGACCAGGCCCTCAAACAGGCCGGAGTCGACAAGGAAGAACTCTCTGCCATCGCCGTCACCCTCGGTCCCGGACTCATGGGCTCGCTCCTCGTGGGTGTGTCGTTCGCCAAAGGCCTCGCCATCTCCCTCGGCATCCCCTTCATCGAAGCCAACCATTTGCAGGGCCACATTCTTGCCCACTTCATTCAGACGAAGGACGACGAGCACCAGCTCCCGCCTTACCCCTTCCTCTGTCTGCTCGTGAGCGGAGGCAACTCGCAAATAGTGAAAGTCAGCGCCTACAACAAGCTCGAGATTCTCGGACAGACCATCGACGACGCTGCGGGAGAAGCCATGGACAAATGTTCCAAGGTGATGGGCTTCGGCTACCCCGGCGGCCCCATCATCGACAAACTCGCCCGCCAGGGCAACCCCAAAGCCTATTCGTTCAGCAAGCCCAACATTGCCGGACTCGACTACAGCTTCTCAGGACTCAAGACCTCGTTCCTCTACTTCCTCCGCGACCAGCTCAAGGCCGACCCCGACTTCATCGAACACCACAAGGAAGACCTCTCCGCTTCGCTTGAGCGCACCATCGTCGACATCCTCATGAAAAAGCTCGACCTCGCCGTGAAGCAGACCGGCATCACCCATGTGGCACTCTCCGGAGGCGTTTCGGCCAACACCGGACTGCGCAACGCCTTCAAGGAACGGGCCGAGAAGAAGGGCTGGGACATCTACATCCCCCGCTTTAGCTACACCACGGACAATGCCGCCATGATAGCCATCACGGGTTACTTCAAGTACCTTGACCGCGACTTCTGCTCCATTGACAAACCCGCCTATTCGCGTACCGTCCTCTAAGTGACGCATATTGTTATAAGTATAAAAACAAACCACATAATCTCCACATCAAATGGAATTGGACCTCAAACTCGTAAGTAAAGAAATCAACGAAATCCTTTGGCGCGACTGCAAAACCCTCAGTACGGCAGAAAGCTGCACGTCGGGTCGCGTGGCCAGCGTCATCACCGCAGTTCCCGGAAGCTCCAACTACTTCAAGGGCGGACTCATAGCCTATGCCGACGAAGTGAAGCAGAATCTCCTCGGCGTAGATCCCAGCGTGATAGAAGAACACACTCCCGTGTGTGAAGAAGTGGCGCGCCAGATGGTCATCGGCGCCAACAAGCTCTTCGGCACCGACTATGCCGTAGCCATCACCGGCTATGCAGGCCCCGGCGGTCCCGACGGCGGCAAGGCCGGCGTCATCGTAGGCACCATATGGATTGCCGTCGGCAACGCCGAACACCTCGAAACCCGCATGCTCGAAGAAGACAACGGCCGCGACAAGAACCTCTCCCGCGCCACCAGCGTAGCCATGCACATGCTCCTCGACTACCTCAAGGCTGAGGCTCCCGAAGAGGGCGCTGAAGAGGCGGAGTGACGCTGCGCTTCGCGCATGTGCAAATATGCAAATGTGCAAATGTGCAAATGTGCAAATGAAGAATGCCTCGAGCGGGATGTGCACCCTCTATGGAGGCGACGATTGAATCGTCGCGCTCTACACGGCGCTTTTGCACAAAATAAAGCGAAGCTCATGGGGCGAACGATGGGGGCGAGCTCTCCCGAGCTCGCTTGCGCTGCTTGCGCCCTGCCCTCTATGGGGGCGACGATTGAATCGTCGCGCTCTACACGGCGCTCGAGCTTTGTTTTGAAGGCGCAAGCGCATGGGGGCGAAGTCTCCTGACTTCGCGCTCTACACGGCCATAACGCCCGTTACGCATCCTCGCTCAAACACATACAAATACACAGCAACCCGTGCAACGATGGTAACATCCCGTCATTGCACGGGTTGTTTTTCTTCGTGTAGAACGCGACGTTCCAAACGTCGCCTCCATAGAAGGTGCAATGCGCGCAAAATCCTCTGTGATGCCGCGCAAGCGAGCTCGGGAGAGCTCGCCCCCATCGTTCGCCCCCATGCGCACGTCCTGCCTTAACAAACCTTTCAACCGTTAATTCCCGCTCCCCGTCTTTCTTCCTCAATAAGCACCCAAAAAATCCTCCACGCGCCGCCTCTTCTCACACCAAAGCATCCCCTGCTCACACCAAAGCACCAAATTTTCACAGCGTGCTTGCCCAAATTTTCCAGATGCCTTTAAATTTTCATTCCAAGCCCACCTGTTTCTTCAATAAATCAGCCGATTTTTAGCAGAGTGTAGACATTTATTTCAAATAACACGAAGAGTAGATAAAATTCTGTATTCATAAATGCGCTGAGAATCGCGTATTTCCGGCCAACTGCCCGTCCGTCCGAATTTACGCCATTCTCAGTGTTAAAAACGAGGGCCCTTTGTAACTTACTCCATAGCCCCCTCCACGCACCGCAAATATTTTTTTACGAAAAATCAGTGCAAACGTTTGCTGCACAATAAAATATTGCTACCTTTGCACCCCGTAAGTGGAAACCATGCGCCCGCCGGTCAATATTTAAGATACCACCCCAAGATTACGCAACCACAACTTCTGAAACCCGGTTCAAGGAGCGGCAACGGCTACACTGAAATTTTACTACACACAAGAAACAACGCGCAAGCAATGTCTAAGATTTGTCAAATTACAGGAAAGAAGGCCATGATTGGCAACAACGTTTCTCACTCGAAGCGTCGCACAAAGCGCTCGTTTG
>CAVCAV010000005.1:0-32126 GCA_963600165.1 Christensenella sp. UBA1685
AGCGCGACGTTCCAAACGTCGCCTCCATAAGCGGCGCAAGCCGTGTAGAGCGCGACGTTCCAAACGTCGCCTCCATAAGCGGCGCAAGCCGTGTAGAGCGCGAAGTCGGGAGACTTCGCCCCCATGCGCTACGCCCTCAAAGGAAAAGCGCCGGCGTGTCAGGAGCTGTGCCTGACGCGCCGGCGCTTGGGTTGGTGTATGGTGGCTGGAACTATTTGCAGCAGCCGCCCTGGGCCTTGCAGCAGCCCTTTTTGGCGGTGTCGGCCTTCTCGGCCTTGCAGCAGCCGGGCTTCTTGGCGGTGTCAGCCTTCTCGGCCTTGCAGCAGCCGGATTTCTTGGCCTTCTCGCCGCTCTTCTTGCAGCAGCTCTGCTTCTGAGCGCCGCAGGTGCCGCCGCAAGCGGACTTCACTTCCTTGGCAGTGTAGTTGATTTTGGTGAAAGCAGCGTAGATGTCGTCGGCCGACACCTTGTCGGCGTCGTACTTGACGGTGACGGTCTGCTTTTCCACGTTCGTCTCGATGTCCTTGATGCCTTTGACGAACTTGAGTCCGTTTTTGATTTTCTTTTCGCAGTTTTCGCAGTGCATCTGCGGCGTGGTGGTTACCACGAGCGTTTTGATGTCCTTGGCAAATGCCACGCCGAAACACAGCACGATGCCGAGGATGAGAGCAAGATAACGTTTCATTGTGTGTAGATGTTTTGTGATGGTTTGATGTGTATTGTTCGAAGAGAAGAGTTGTCTGGTCAGAGTTTTTTCCGTCCGGCACGGAGCGAGTTGCTCACCACGCTCACGCTGCTCATGGCCATGGCGGCGCCCGCTATCATGGGGCTGAGCATGAAACCGCAGAGCGGATAGAGAATGCCGGCGGCTATGGGGATGCTCACCACGTTGTAGATGAACGCCCAGAAGAGGTTTTCGCGGATGGTGCGCACGGTGATGCGCGAGAGACGGAGCGCTTGCGCCACTTTGCGGAGGTCGGGCGCGAGAAGCGTCACCTGCGCCGTTTCTATGGCAATGTCGCTGCCGCTTCCCATGGCAATGCTGAGGTCGGCAGCCGCCATGGCCGCACTGTCGTTGATGCCGTCGCCCACCATGGCCACGCGGTGGCCTTCAGCATGCAGCTGCCTGACGTAGGCGGCCTTGTCGGCCGGCAGCGCTCGCGAGCGGACGTGGCAGATGCACGCCTGCTGCGCCACCGCAAGGGCGGCGGCTTCGTTGTCGCCCGTGAGAAGGTGCGTGGTGATGCCCATGGCGTGGAGTTGCTCCACAGCCGCGCGGGCATCGGGCTTCAGCGTGTCGGCAATGGCCATGGCCGAAACCACCGTACCGTTTGCCGAAAGGCACACAAAGGTGGGAGCACAGGCGCTTTGCGTGTGGAGAAACGTTTCCACCTCGGGCAGCACCGCACAGGAGCGCGCCGCCATTTCCTCGGGCGAGGCCACGAGAAAATGCGTGCCGCCGATGTCGCCGCCCAGGCCTTTTCCGGGCAAATTTATGAAATTCACCACGCTTTCCGTCGTAGTGCCCTGCAAATAATTGTTTACCGCTTCGGCCAAGGGGTGCTGGCTGGGCGCCTCGAGCGAGGCCCATGCCCGCTTCCAGCGCTCGGCGTCGGAGGGCGAACCGTCGGCCGGCGAGGCATATACGCTTGCGCGCACGGCGGGATGGCCTTCGGTGAGCGTTCCTGTCTTGTCCATCACCACAGCGTCGACGGTGCGGCCCGTTTCGAGGCTCGTTGCGTCCTTCACGAGCAGTCCGTGGCGCGCCCCCTTGCCAATGCCCACGATGATGGCCGTGGGTGTGGCCAGTCCGAGCGAACAAGGGCACGCCACCACCAGCACGCTCACCATGGCAAGCAGTCCGCGCACCAGTCCGTCGGTCGGTGCGAGCCAGAGCCACAGACCGAGGCTCAGCAGCGCAATGCCGATGACCACAGGCACGAACACGGCGGCTATGCGGTCCACGAGGTTTTGCACGGGCACCTTGCTCCCTTGGGCCTCCTGCACCATGCGGACAATTTGCGAAAGCAGCGTGTCGCCGCCCACGTGTTCGGCCCGCATTACGAGCGCCCCTTGTCCGTTCACCGTGCCGGCGCGCAGCGTGTCGCCGCCCGTTTTCGCCACGGGGAGCGGTTCGCCGCTTATCATGCTCTCGTCCACCGCGCTCTCGCCGCTCACCACGCAGCCGTCTGCCGCAATGCGTTCGCCGGGCCGCACAAGGAGCGTGTCGCCCGCCTTGATGGCGGCGATGGCCACCGTAGATTGCGAGCCGTCGGCACGGAGGCGCACCACTTCTTTCGGCTGCAGCCCCATGAGCGAACGTACGGCTGCCGACGTGCGGCGCTTGGCGCGCGCCTCGAACAGACGGCCCACGAGGATGAACGCCGTGACCACGCCCGATGAGTCGAAGTAGAGCGTAGGCTGCAGTCCGCGTTCGGTGAAAAACTGCGGGAAGAAAAGGTTGAAACAACTGAAGAGAAACGCCACGCCCGTGCTGAGCGCCACAAGCGTGTCCATGTTCGACGTGCCGTGGCGGAGCAGCCGCCAGGCATTGGCGAAAAACTCGCGGCCGAACTTCCAGAGCGAGAAGGCGGCGAGGAGGAAGAGCAGAAATTCCTGTCCGCTGAAAAGTCCCGGCACAAGGCTCAGCACCAGCAGCGGCACCGCCACCACCACGGCCCCCGTGGCACGGCGGCGCAGCGAGGCATAGCGCGCGGCATAGGCTTTCTCCGCCTCGTCGGCGGCATTGGCGGCAGCAGCGGGCTCTGCGTTTTCTTTCTCGTCGGAAGAAAGGAGCGGACGGTCGGTGCGGAGCGTGAACCCCATGCGGCTCACGGCGCTTTCGAGCGCGGCGGGCGTGCAAAGGTGCTCGTCGAAGACCACTTCGGCCGTGTTCATCGGCAGGTTTACGTTCACGTCCTCCACACCCTCCACGCTGCGCAGCGCTTTCGTCACGTGGGCGGCACACGCAGCGCAACTCATGCCCTCTACGGGATATTTCGCTTTCGTGCTCATTGCTTTTTGGCCCATGCGCCTACCACCTTGCCGATGTACTGCGTGTGGTAGTTGCCGTTGGCGCTTTCGTACACTTTGCGGGGCACCTCGTCGAGGAGGTCTTCGGCCTTGAAGGTCGTTGCGGCGAGTTTGCGGCATTCAATCACGGTGTCGGCCTCGGCATAGTAGGGCGCGCCGTGTTTCGTGAAGTAGGTGTGCAGACCGAGTTCCTTGGCCTTGTCGCCGTCGCGTCCGCTGTGGCTGCCCATGTAGGCGAGTACCTTCTTGTCTTTGAACGACATGATGGTGAAGTACTGGCTCTTTTCGGTAAACTGGTGCGTGAAGCGGTCCTCGCGAATATATACTGTGGCCACAGGTTCGCCCCAGAGCAGACCGAAGGTGCCCCAGCCGATGGTCATGGCGTTCGAAGCCTTGATGTCGCCGGCAGCGAGGAGCAGTCCGTCGCCGGCAAAGAAGCGGAACGGGTCGAGTTGTGTGCCTTCGGCAAAGGAGATGGCGCGGAAGTCGCCCATGTCCTCGCCCTTGAAGGCGGGAGTTTCGGTTGTTGCGCTTTCGCCCTGTGCGGTAGTCACGCGGAGAAGGGCAATGCCGAGTGCCACCACGGCTACGGTGAGCACTACGAGAATGATGTTTGTCTTTTTCATGTTTTTTTGAGGGAAAGGGAATAAATGTTAGGGTATATCGTTCGCCCCCATAGAGGGCTTATTTCACCGCTCCAAGGTTGAAGCGTACGCCCGCATAGACCATGGCGCCGTGGACCGGTCCCCAGACTTGCGTAGCGTCGAAGCGTTCGCTCCACGGGTTGTGGGCGTTGAGGATGGGCAGCTGCTGGCGGTAGTTTGTGAGGTTTTCCCCTCCTATATATATGGAGAAGTGGCGGAACCACCGCGTCACCTGCGCATTCAGTCCGGCATAGGCAGGGAAACGTGCGTCGGCCGTGGCAAGGTCCGTGCCCTCCGTGTAGTGGAGCGGCAGACGTCCGCCGCCGTTGAGCGTGGCCGTGAGGTCGAACTGCCAGAGTTCGAGCGGCGTTTTGTACGACGCCGTGAGCAGCGCCTTGTAGCGGCTCGTCAGCGGACGTTCGCGAAGCTCGCCGCCCGAGGTCTGCCGCACATGGTTGTAGCGGTAGGCTGCGGTGAGCGTCATGCCGCGGAAGAGCGTGTAGTTGGCCTCGAGCTGCACCGTGTGGGAGAACGAGCGTCCCGCCACGTCGGCAATGCGGAAAGCAGCGACGTCGGCGTCCATGTCCACTGCCGTCTGGTGGATGAAGTGGGTGTAGTAGTATTCCGCCCCGAGGTCGAGCACGTGGCCGAAGAGGGGAACCTTGAAGTTGGCGCTGAGGCCGTAGTTCCACGCCTCTTCCTGCGAGAGCGTGCCTATTTCCACCTTGCGGCCCGAGGCCAGCAGGTAGTTGTACTCCGCCAACGGGTGGACCGTGCGGAAACCTTTGCCCGCCGACAACCGGAAACTCACGGCGCGCGACGGTGCGTATTTCACATGGAAACGCGGCGTGACGAACGTGCCGTACTGCGAACTGTGGTCGGCGCGGAGGCCGCCCATGAGGATGAGCCGGTCGTTGAGGTTGTAGGTGTACTGCGCATACACGCCCGGTGTGGTTTCCTTCTCCTTAAGAGGAATGAGCGGCGAGGCGTCGTGCGACAGGCGGTAGCTCTGGTCGAGAAAGTCGTGGTTGAGGCTGAGTCCGGCCGAGAGGCTGTGGCGCTTTGTGAAGTTCGTTTCGAAAAGCAGCGAGGCGTAGCCCTCCTTTTCCGTCACGTCGTAGGCGCGGTGGCCGTAGGAAGCGTCGGTGTCGTGCCAGGCGCCTGAGAGAATGAGCGCGAGGTTTGTGCCGTGCTCGGGGTTCAGCACGAAAGCGTTCTTCATGAATGCGTCGTAGCGGTGCGTGTCGATGCCTATGAGGTAGCGTTCCGTGCCGGGGTGCAGATGGGCGTGGGCCGTTTGGCCGCCGCTGCGTTTCTCGCCCAAAGCGTTCACCGCCGCCTGGAAGATGTAGCGTTCGCCCATCCAAGCCCAGCGGTTCTGCAGGTGGTACTGCCGCACGTTGGCCTTGTCGAGAAATCCGTCGTGCGTTTCGTCGTGGTGGCTGAAAGCGTCTTCGTAGTGGGCGAGCAGGGCGGTGGAGAGTTTTTCCTTGAGATGAATGTTGCCCGTGACGTTCGCCTCAATGCGGCTTTTGCTGTCGCCGTAGAGGTTCACCTCCAGCGAAGGCTCGGTCTGGGGTTTGAGATATTCCACATTGATTTGCCCCGTGATGCTCTCGTAGCCGTTTTTCACCGAAGCCGCTCCCTTCGACACCTGAATGCTCTGCATCCACGGCCCGGGCACATAGCCGAGCGAGTAGGGGGCTGCGGCGCCGCGGAAGGCGGGCACGTTTTCCGTAAGCATCTGCACGTAGGCACCCGAAAGTCCGAGCAGCTTGATTTGGCGTGCGCCCGTGGCGGCATCGGAGTAGCTCACGTCGACCGAAGGGTTGGTGGTGAAACTCTCGCCGAGGTTGCAGCACGCCGCTTTGAAGATTTCCTGGCGGTTCATGGTGAATCCGTTTTCCACCCCGCCGAGGCGGCTGAGCGGTTTGCGTTTGGCCGACACGCCCGCCTCGTGGAGGTGCTGTTCGGCGGCTTCGGTGCGCGCGGTGTCGGGTAGCTGCGCTTCGGTGCGTCGGTCTTCGGCGCTTTGGGCAAGCAGCGGTGCGGCGCCGAGAAGGGCGGCGAGGGTGAGCGCTGCGGCCCGCGGGCCATGGGGAAGAGCGTGTTTCATCGTTGTGTGGGGTTAATGGGGTGCATCTGTTGTTTTACGGCTGCAAAGGTACGTTGCCGTGAGCGCACGTGCGTTACACAATTCTGCAAGAGTGTTGCACAATTATGGAGAAGTGCGGGAATTTTACCCGAGCAGCAGTTCCATGTCCACCACGTCGAGCCATCGGCCGAACTTGCGGCCCACTTCCGTGAAGCGCGACTTTTCGGCGAAGCCGAGTTTGCGGTGGAAGGCGATGCTTGCCGTGTTTTCGCCCGTGATGCAGGCTATGAGGGCATGCGCCGGCGTTTGGCGGCAGGCGGCGATGAGGCGTTCCATAAGCTGGCGGCCCACGTTGCGGTGCTGCGCTTCGGGGGCGAGGTAGACGGTGGTCTCGAGCGTGTGGCAGTAGGCCTTGCGCTCTTTCCAGGGATGGGCATAGCAGTAGCCCAAAAGTTTCCCGTCTTCTTCATAGACAAAGTAAAGGCCGTGGGCGGAGAAGTCGACAATGCGCTGGCGCATTTCCTCTTCGCTCACGGCTTCGGTTTCGAAGGTGACGGTGGTTTCCAGAATGTAGTGGCGGTAGATGCCGGCAATGGCTGCGGCATCGGCGGGTGTGACGTGACGGATCATATGTAAATGTGCGAATGTGCAAATATGCAAATGTGCAAATGGAGAATGCTTGTGTGGCGAATTCGTGCCGCTTATGGAGGTGACGTTTCGCTTCGCGAATGTGCAAATATGCCAATGTGCAAATGTGGTATGCCTTGCGCTGCTTATGGGCGCGACGTTCCCCTCTATGGGGGCGACGATTGAATCGTCGCGTTCTACACGGCGTTTGGTGTCTAACAGGAAGGCGTAGCGCATGGGGGCGAAGTCTCCTGACTTCGCGCTCTACACGGCTATTTCTCCTCCGCGCGCTTCCGTTCCAAATATTCCGTAGGCGTAATTCCTGCGGTTTGTTTGAACTGCCGCGAGAAGTGCGCCACGCTCGAGTAGCCCAGCGTGAAGGCCAGTTCCTTTACGCTCGTCGTTCCGCTGTCCATCATGAGTTGCGCGCGTTCTATGCGGGCCTTTACGGCATAGCTCTCTATCGTTTGCCCTTCAGCCGACGAGAAAGCGCGTGAGAGCGAGGTGTAGTCCGCACCGAGCCGTTCGGCAATGAAGGCAGAGAGCGTGGAGGTTATGAGCTGCGGATTCATTATGGCTTCGCAAACGGCCGACTTGATGCCCACCACCAGTTGTGCGCCCTCGTCGCGCACGAGTTCGAAACCCACGCGCTGCAGGTCGGCGGCAAGCAGTTCAAGCGTTTCGGCCGTGGGCGTTTCGGCCGTTTCGGCCTTCCCTATGCCCACGCTCAGCGGCGTGAGCGAGCGGCGCTGGAGCAGGTCCGTCACCACCATCACGCAACGCGGACATACCATGTTCTTGATGTGGAGTGTCATGTTCGTTTTCGGTTGTTGTAGTTTGTGAAGCCTTCTTCTGAATGAACTGCCTCACGTCGTTCTGTATGCGGAGGTAGAGCGGACACGTCATGTACTGCGTGTGCTTGCGCAGCATCTCCTCTATGGTCGCCGTGGCGTTTTGGTAAGCCGAGAGTTCGTTCTGCATCTGCACGGTGTGTTCCGCCAGACGGCGTATCTCGTGCTCGCGCTCGCGGCGGAGCTGTTCGCAGATGCCGGCAAGCAGCGGACTCACCACGCCGTCGAAGAGGTCGTGGCCGCGCATGTAGAGATAAGTGGTCTCGGGCGTGAGGCCCAGTGCGAGGAGTTCGTCGCGAAGGGGCTTGTAGGTTTTCTTCCCTTCGGGAAACAGGTGCTGCAGGCGGTTCACCTTCGCATTGGCGAGGTGGCGCACACGCTCAATGGTGCGCTCGGGGTGGAAGTAGTTGATGTCCTGAAGTTTCACCGCATGGTAGAAGTCGAGCATGGAGAACTGCTTGTACGTGCCGTAGCGGTAGCACCACACGTTCCACACAAAGAGCGGCCAGATGGCTTTGGAGTATTCCGCCAGGAAGTCTTCGAAGGAAAACGTGCGGCGGTCGTTGAGCGTAACCATCACACACACGTCGTGGAGTGCGGGAGCGTAGCACTGGAAGTTCTCTATGGCGTAGGCGTAGGTGTGGAACACGTAGGGATTGGTGCACACCTCGTGCGAAGTGGGCGTGGCGCCCTGCATGAGATAGTCGTAGTCGGCATCCACGCAGGCAATCATGGCCTGGCCGAGTCTTTCGCCCAGCTCGTTGGCGAGAGCCGTCTTCTTTCCTTTGCAAAGCGACGTGCGCGAGGGCAGCATCACTTCGAAGAAGCACTGCTCCGTCTCGAGCGGACGCAGCAGATTGCTCCAGAAGAACACATCGTCGTAGCTTTCCACGTAGACCACCACGCGGCGCCGTGCCTTCTTCCCGCCGAGCCGGTTCATGGCCTCAATGTATGCCGAGTCGAGGTGTTGGGTGAGTCGTTTCATTGCAGAAGGTTATTTAAGTTTCTGACCTTGATGTCCAAACTTTTGTCGATGTAGAAACAAAAACCGGAAAAACACCCTGTGGTGGGCAAACTCTTCGAGTTTCCGATGTCGTTTGGCTGCCCAATGCTTTCGCAAGCAAGCTTACGACGCATTGGGCGGCCAAACGCCATCGGTGCCGTTCCGGCACTTGCCCACCACAGGGCGATAAACCGCGCCTTCGGCGAAAAACCGCTTCGCTTGGCACCGCGGTACTGCACTAAAGGGTTCGCGGCGAATTGTTGAGGAAAGGTTTTCGCCGAAGGCGCGGTTTATCGCCTGTTGGTTTTCTGAGTGGCGGAAGCCACTGTCGGGGTGGCTTGCTCTTCCTGTCGGGAGCTCGCTCCCGTAAAGGAAGGGCAAGACAACACGACAAGCCGAAGGCTCAGAAAACAAACAGGGGTTTTTACTCTGTTTTTGTCAAAATATCAACGCAAAACATCGATTCGAAAGCAGAGTCCTATCAAACGGTGATTTCGCTCACTTCCGTCACGGCGCTTTCCCATCCGTCCATGATGAGGGCGGGGGAGTGGGTGGTGAGCACCACTTGCGCGTTGGGGTTGAGCTCGCGCACGAGGCCGATGAGCTTCTGCTGCCATTCGAAGTGGAGGCTCGCTTCGGGTTCGTCCATGAAAAGCACGTAAGGCTGGCGGTCTTCGGTGAGCACGGTGAGGAGAATGAGCAGCATCTGCTTCTCGCCGCTCGAGAGGACGTAGGGCGAGAGAGGTTCGTCGTACTGGATGAAACAGAGTTCGTTGCTGTTGCGGTCTATGCGCTTCCCCGTTTCGCGGAAGAGGTCGTCCACCATGTCGAGAAAGCGTGCTTTCAGTCGGGCGGCCTCCGTGGCGCGCTGCTGCGCCTCGCTGCCTCCGGCGGTGAGCAGACTGATCATGCGGTTGGCCACGTTCACCTGATAGTCGAGGTAACGGCGCTGCATGAGGTAGAGCTGCCAGTCGAGTTCGGTGACGATGCGTGCGTCGGCGAGCGCACCGGCGGGGTCGGCCGTCACCATGCGACGGTCGAAACTGCGTATTACGTCGTAGCGTATGCCCGTGGAGTCCGACGGTTCGAAGTCTATCTTCACCCCGAGCCTCGTGTTGCCGGAGATTTCCCCCGTGGAAGGCACGGTGCGAAGGTGCTGGATGAGTTTGTTGAGAATGGTGCTCTTTCCGGCGCCGTTCTTGCCGCTAAGCACGTTGACGTCGGCGTTGAGGTTCCACACAATGTGTTTATGTCCGCTCCATAAACTGGAAATCTCTATGCTTTTTATGCGGTTGGCAAGTTTTATCATATGGCGGTGTGGTTTTACGCTTACGGACAAAAGTACGTACTTTACTTTTATCTCGCAATAAGTTTAGGGCGTTAAGTCAAAACTGGAATGGAATTAGCAAATTCTATTGTTTAACAACCCATTTCCCGTCACTCTTTCTGCCTCGATGTTCCAATATACCGATGTCTTTAAGGCTTTTGGCAACCTTGTAGACGGAAGTGCGTCCGATGCCGATGGCCTCGGCTATTTGTTCCATTGTCAACGACGGATTCTTTTTTACTGTTTGTACAAACTTTGATTGAAGTTTTGTCAATTCGATGTTGGTATTGTTCAATGGCCGTTGGAATGTAACGGTAAACATTCCGTCTGTATCGTAAACAGGTTCAGAAAGGCCGGCATCGAGCATTTCTTTGCGCATTCTTGGTATGCCTGAACCTATATGTTCTACAAGATGCATTCTTGTGAAGAGTCCGAATATCAGAGGGTTCCTGGATAAGCTCTTTCGGCCGAAATTTTTGGCCACTACGGGTAGCAGCGTTCCCGGATTGGTAATCTCCACGCGGTCATCAAACATTTCTATGGTGATACTTGCACCCTGCTCGTCGTAGTCGCGATGTGCAAGTGCGTTAATGATGGCCTCCTTGAAGACTTCCAACGGAATTTCCCAGATTTCTTTTCTCTGCATTGTTCCTTCCATTTTATAGGCTACCCGCAATTTGCTTTTCAGCCATTCTATGGCTTGGTCGAATTGCTGAACAAGAGGGCCGCCAAACGTTTTGTCGTCAAGGATGTACACCTTGTCCGCTCCCTTGAACAGTACGCATCGTACAACCGCATGGAAAAAAATGTTCTCCGGATGTTTGGCGAAAAACAACACGCCTCCGCTTTTGGCTACATTGTTGTCGTCAAAAACTCGCAAACTGTCAAGTACCTGATAGTCGTCAATGTTGGACACGATGTGCGCTGCACGCTTGAATTCGTCGAAATTCTCTTTGTCCAATTGTTCAACGAGATTTGTTTTCGGCAATGGAATGGAGTCAAAGTATACGCGTTCGTGACGCTGGAATATTTCGCGGATTTCTTCCACGTTCGTCAACTTTTGGCAATTTGCGCCCTCGCGTAAGTAAGTACATCCCGAAAAGAAATAAGGCTTGTTTGTGCCTGCGGGCACTTCTATTACCCAAACTTTCTTGCCGTCAACATCAACGTCATACATGTAGTAATGGCACATCGGGGATATTTCACCGATAGAGCCTTGTATGGCAGACCGCTTGTTGTTGTCTATTTCGGCACCGACAATTTCGTTGTTGTCGTTCACTCCTATCAGCAGAAAACCTCCTGCTGAATTCAAGAAACTGCATACCTCTTCCGTAAGTTCGCGAACTTTTGACGGAACGCTACGCTTAAAGTCGACATTGAACCCCTCTCCGCCTTGAACCAAATCTTGTATTTCTTCTGCACTTAACATGTTGATTTTCAGTTGAAACGTTAGAACTGTTTGCAAAGGTGTCAATTTCTTTCGAAAGTTCACCGAAAGTTCACCGAAAGTTCAGCCGAAAGTTCACGCAGGGCATAAAAATGCACCAACCTCCGGCTTGCGGAAACCGAACGTCTGCATGCCGTTGCCCATTCCCCCGCACCCCATTCGCCCATCTGCGCATTCGCCCGTTTGCACAACTCCCAACCGCTCCTTCGTGCCAAAAAACCGAAGTTTCGTGTACAAGCACGCTTAAAATTCCGACATTTCGTTAAACCAATGTGCGCATCGTCCGTCCTAAAGTCGTGATGCAGCAAAGCAGCAACCACACAAAAACCGAACAGTTCATAGAAACCATACACCCAAACCCCAGCTTCGTATGAATCGCAAACTTACCCTGTCCGTACTCTTCGCCACTGCGGCGCTCAGTGCCGGTGCACAGCGTTACGTGGTGAGCGGAACGCTGCAGGAAACCAAAACGAAGGCTCCTGTGGAGTATGCCTCGGTGGCGCTTCTGCGTGCCGATAGCACAGCCGTGCTTGCCTCCACCACCGACGAAAAGGGCGCTTTCTCCGTGAAGGCACCTTCGGCCGGGCGATACATCCTCAAGTTTTCCCTCGTGGGTTCAAAGCCCACCACCACCAACGTGGAACTCACCGCTGAGCGCGACTCCATAGACCTAGGCACCGTATTCCTCAAGACGGAGGACAACGTGCTCGGCACCGCCACCGTCAGCGTGGCAGCTTCGCGCGTGGAGCAGAAAGGCGACACCACCATGTTCAACGCCGCTGCCTACCGCGTGCCCACAGGCTCCACGCTCGAAAGCCTCGTGAAGCAGCTTCCCGGTGTGGAAGTAGGCGACGACGGCACCATCAAGTGGAACGGAAAGACCGTTTCGGAATTCCTCATCAACGGCAAGGACTTCTTCAAGGGCGACACCAAGACCGCCATGAAGAACCTCCCCACCGAACTCGTCAGCAAGATAAAGGCTTACGACAAGAAGAGCGACTACACCGAACAGACCGGCATCGACGACGGCGAAGAAACCACCGTGCTCGACATTGCCACCAAGCGCGAGCTCAACGAGTCGTGGGTGAGCAACCTCGACGTGGCCTACGGTAACCACGACCGCTACTCCGGTCGCGTGTTTGCCACCCGCTTCACCGACAACTCCCGCATCACCGCCTTCGGCTCCGCCAACAACACCAACGACCGCGGCTTCGGCGGTCCGCGCGGCTTCGGCGGCGGGGGCGGCGGTCTCGTAGCTTCCAAAAATGCCGGTCTCGACTTCTCTTGGGACAACGGACGCGAAAAGCGCGAAGCCGGACGCTTCGAAATTGGCGGTAACGTCATGTACAGCCACTCCAACACCGATGCGCTCTCCACCTCCAACAGCGAGACCTTCCTCACTGCCGGTTCGAGCAGCTCGTTCGGCCGTTCGTGGAGCCACTCCATCAGCAAGAGCACCAACGTCAACGGTCGCTTGCGCCTGCAGTGGAACCCCGACTCCATGACCAACATTTCCTTCCGCCCCTCCTACACCTACTCCGAGTCGTCCAACCACGGAAGCTCCCTCTCCGGCACGTTCAACTCCGACCCCAACGAGGTGAACGGCATGGAAGTGTCGCTCGACAGCATTTGCGCCGTAAACTTCGCCACCAACTATCCCGCGCTCTATGCCATCATGGTCAACACCAACAGCCGCTACTCCCTGGGCGACAGCAAGAAGCATAACGTGAGCGGCGAACTCAACCTCGTGCGCCGCCTCGGCACCAACGGCCGCAACATCAGCGTGCGACTCAACGGCGGATACTCCAAGAGCGAGTCGAACTCCTACTCCATTTCCGACATCAAATACAACGCCACCGCCGGCCGCACCCCCTCCTTCCTCAACCAGTACAGCACCTCGCCTTCGAAAAACTGGAACTACGCCGCCCGCCTCGGCTACGTAGAACCCATTGCCAAGGGATGGTTTGCAGAGTTCCGCTACCAGTTCAGCTACAAATACTCCGACGCCGACCGTTCGCGCTACAACCTCGACTCACTCGCCTACGAGCCCTACAGCTCCATGTGGAACGGACAGTACGCCTCCTACGGCGACGCCACCAACTATCCCACCATCGGTTCGCTCCCCACGCTCGACGATGTGCTCAACTACGTGCGCGACCTCAACAACTCGCAGTACGCTACCTATAAATATTATAACCACACCGCCACCGCCGGCGTGCGCTACAACACGTCTGCCATCAACTTCAACGCCGGTGTGGACTTCAATCCCGAGAAGACCAAACTCGCCTACAACCGCCCGGGCCAGAACATCGACACGCTCATCACGCGCAACGTCTTCAAAGTTTCCCCCCAGGTGCGTTTCCGCTACCGCTTCTCCAAGACCAACAACCTCGAAGTGCGCTACCGCGGTTCGTCGTCGCAGCCTTCCATGACCGACCTCATTGCCGTGGTCGACGACTCCAATCCCCTGGCCATCTCCATGGGTAACCCCGGCCTGAAACCTGCGTGGAACAACACCCTGCGTGTGAACTACCACGGCTACAATCCCACACGCCAGCAAGGCATGATGGCAGGCCTCGACTTCTCGCAGACCAGCAACTCCATCTCCAACCGCATGGTCTACGACGAAACCACCGGTGTGCGCTACACCCGCCCCGACAACATCAACGGCAACTGGAACGCCCGCACCATGTTTATGTACAACACGGCGCTCGGCAAGCAGAAGCTCTTCAACATCAGCACCTTCACCAACCTCTCCTACGACAACGCAGTGGGTTACGTGAGCCGCCGAAACTCTTCTGCCTCCACCGCCACCACCAGCAGCTACCTCCTTGCCGTTCCCACCACCGTGAGCGACAACCGCAGCTACTCTTACTACGACGCCATCTTCCGTGCCGCACAGAGCGAGAAGAACACCACGCGCACCTTCGGCATCGACGAGAACCTCAACCTCTCCTACCGTGCCAACTGGTACGACTTCGGCATTCTCGGCCGCCTCAACTATCAGCACGCCCGCGCTTCCATTCAGGAAAATGCCAATATGGACACGTGGAACTTCGCCTACGGTGCCAACGCCAACTTCAACTTCGACTTCGGTCTGAGCATCAGCACCGACATCCGCATGACCTCACGTCGCGGTTACGCCGACGCTTCCATGAATACCAACGAACTCATCTGGAATGCGCAGATTGCCCAGTCGTTCCTCAAGAACAAGGCTGCCACCGTCAGCGTTCAGTTCTACGACATCCTCCAGCAGCAGAGCAACGTGAGCCGTACGCTTAGCGCCACCCAACGCCGCGACTCCTGGAGCAACGCCATCAACTCCTACTTCATGGTCCACTTCATCTACAAGCTCAACGTCTTTGCCGGCAAGAGCAAGAACAAGGACCAGCAGGACGGCGAGCGTCCCACGCCTCCCGACATGCGCGGCCCCGGCGGCATGCCCGGCGGACGACCCTCAGGACCTCCTCCCGGAGGCTTCGGCGGAGGACCGCACTGATAGCACATTCAACCTTTATTCATAATTCATTTGTTACTTTGATAGAGCGGAATTGCGCAGGGATGCGCGGTTCCGCTCGCTTTTTTGTCGCCCTTTTTAAAAGCCCCGTATCCCCCGTTTTACACCATGCCTTGGAATTTAAATTCCCCGCCTTGGAATTTTTACGGCGTGCTTTGGAATTTTTACGGCATGCCTTGCATTTCTCTCTTTCTATGGCGATAGGCAAACATTCACCCTAAATTCACGAAAATTCGGCACAAAACCCGAAGAACGCTAACGCCATTTTGGATTTGTTGCTACATTTGCAAAACATTAACAAGCGCTTCGTACATTACGGGGCGCTTTCATCGTCAGCAAATCCGAACATTTATCAACACAATAAACTGTAATAGCGATGAAGAGAATCATTCAACTTTCAGCTCTTGCCTTGCCCCTCATCTTTGGCGTGGCAAGTTGCAGCGACAACGAAACCACTAAATCCACTGGTACGGTTCAGTTAGGCGAAAAGCTTCCCACTACCGACCAATTGGAAGTAAAAGTGGAGGGCGGTTACATAGAGTACGGCTCTTCTTCCGACGATGACCTGGCCAAGGCCGTGATGAACAGACACACCCAAGGCAAAGTATCAGCCGACCAAACCAGTCTGAAAAGTGTAATCGTAGCCGGAAACAGTCTCACCTCGCTCTCCGATCAGGACTACACCGACATCGTAAAGTACATCCTTACGGACAAAACCCTCCTCGTGGTCGATCCCACCATGGCCAACTGGAACAGTTTTGCCACCAAGCTCGTGAAAGCTTACACAGCTCTGGTGGAAGCTGGCAACCTTCCTCAGAAAACTACCGCCGCAGGCAACCATTTCTTCAGAAGCCTGACGCGCGACGTACGCACCAACCTGAAGGACGACATCTATGGTCTTCCCATCGTGAAGGTTTCCGAAGCCAACGAGAACGACGTTTTTGCCTCCATGCTTTTCGTCAGGGGAAACAAAGTCCGCAATTACGACCACGACTGCTACGACCATCCTACGACCGTCGTAACCGAAACGGTGAAACGCGACAAAGATGGCAATGCCGTTTCTACTGAAACCAGTGAGCCGCAAACAAACACTTCGGAGAACCATGTGCTGAACGGTTTCCAAACGGGACAGATGGCAGACGACGTGGCCTCCAATATTGACGAAGCTGCCGATGACGGCGCCAACTCAGATTCCAACGATCCGAGCGACCTGAAGTCGCTCATGCAGGCGCAAAAGTTTTCGCATGTCTTCCGTGTAACTCGTCCCATCGATCTTAGTTACCGTTGGCAAGAACGTTCGTGCTTGGTGAAAACCGATTATAACATCTGGGCGGTATACGACTTTGACCATCAAACCGATTATTACCTGGTTCATCAGACCATCACTTCCCAAAACGGCGACTTGCATTGTTCTGACGGTCATAAGGATTGGGAGTACTGGCTCGGCGATGATTTGTATTTCGGAACTTGGGCAGGTGATGTGTATTCAACCGTGAATCTGCTCGACGAGCAGGGAAATGCCGTAAGTAATGTGAGCGTTGTCAATCCCCAGCCGGCTACTCACCAAGGTGCTACCAGCTATTCTTCCGGTATGAGTTGGTCGTTGAGCGGCAACGCCGGTTTAAACACGTCGGGGCCGAGCGGAGGTGTCGGAGGATCAGTGTCGTTCTCCGAATCTTATTCCACGTCAGCGCCCGACTATGCCGTAGAGTTGAATGCTTCCGGCTCTGAAATCAAATGGAAATTTGTAGCCTCCAATTCGCGTATCGTCGGACATTTTGCTTGGGCTCGTGAGGACGCTACGCACGACGTTGTTCCGGCTTGCTACCGCAACAATTGTACCTTCAATCAGTCGTTCATCTATACTGTGCAGAACCCCGCTTCGCCCAGATACGTCCTCGACGTTTATGCCAAGCAATGTCTGCTCGATTATAAGGGCACCAATTCGTGGTTCTATATGACCGACAACTACACCTATTATTCCAACGAAGCGAAATATCAGGTGGTGCTCAATCCGCCCACGCGTTACAAGCAGGATTGGTACATGACGATTGAAGTTCCCCAGGGTATCAATCAGAACGATGTGCGTACGTTCCTCCAGTCGCATTATCCCAAATACTGGAAGGAAACCACCACTTGCTATACCTTTACGAAAGACGATACGCTTCCGATAATCGGGTGGATGAACGACTTCCAAAACGACATCAAAAACGACCTCGCCTCCTGGAAGAACGCCGGCTTTACCGGCAAGTACAGCATCTCGGTTCATCCCAGCAACTCTTCCGAAGTTACGAAGACCATTGAATTTACAGTAGAGTAGCGCCTCTGTACGAGTGGGCTTTCCGGGGCTCGCTGGCACGATAAAGGCGAAAAAACATACTTTTCACTTGAGGCGAGCTCTTCCGGGCTCGCCTCTTTTGCTGAAAAGCGCCGCAAGAACGCACCGAAAGCGCAGCAAAAACGTTTAGGAAGCACGTCAAAAACGCTCAAAAACCGCAATAAATGCGTTCAAGCCTTTGCGGTTCAGCGAGAAAGGCGTAATTTTGCACCGCTTTTCCACCAAGCCGCTGTCGGGATGCAGAGTTCCCCGTTAAGCTTGGTCGGGACGGACAACAACTCATTTAATTTACCCATCAAAGCAATGGCAGATTTAATTAAGATTGCTGAAGAAGCTTTTGCTACCGGCAAGTCGTTCCCCAAGTTCAAGGCTGGCGACACCATCACCGTAGCATACAAAATCGTCGAAGGTAACAAGGAGCGTATCCAGTTGTATCGCGGCGTTGTTATCAAAATTTCCGGTCATCAGGACAAGAAGCGTTTCACCGTACGCAAGATGTCCGGTACCGTTGGTGTAGAACGTATCTTCCCCATCGAGTCACCGGCTATCGAAAGCATCGAAGTCAACAAGATTGGTAAGGTGCGTCGCGCAAAGCTCTACTATCTTCGCGCACTTACGGGCAAGAAGGCACGCATCAAAGAAAAGCGTACCGCTGCAAAGAACGACTGATTCCAATCGGACTGCGGTCCGGAACGTCCGAAATAAGAAAGAGGTTTTCCACCGCAAGTGGAAGCCTCTTTTTTGGTTTTATGTAACGAATGTTTTTTGTCAAGAATTAGAGAATTGGAGAATTCCCTATTCCGTTCTTGGAATTGGCGAGAATTACAGGAAGCAGCGTCTTGACAGGGTCAAGCCTTCCTGCAATTCTTGCCTTTCAAATCCGACGACGAGCGTCCAAATTCTCCAATTCTCCAATTCTTGACTAAAAATCTTCATGCATCGTTTTTGCCGCAAGCCCGCAAATTCTCTTCATCATGTCCAACGGATATCCTGCCAACCAGGGCCATAAAGGAATAGTGTATCCCTCTCCCATCTTCGGCCCAATCCATAGCCGCCGCCTCGGCATTTCTCTCGGCATCAACCTCATGCCTGCCGACGGAAAGCTCTGCACGTTCGACTGCGTGTATTGCGAGTGCGGCTACAACCGCGACCACCGCCCCCGGTTGCCCCGGCCTACGCGCGAAGAAGTGGCTGCGGCCCTTGAGGCCCAACTCCAGAGCATGGCGGCCGAAGGCACGGCGCCCGATGTGCTCACCTTTGCCGGCAACGGCGAACCTACTGCCCACCCCGACTTTGCTGCCATCATCGACGACACCATTGCGCTCCGCAACCGCTATTTCCCCAAGGCCAAAGTAAGCGTGCTGAGCAACTCCACCATGGCCGTGCGCCCCGAGGTGCACGCTGCGTTGATGAAGGTGGACAACAATATTCTCAAACTCGACACCGTTTGTCCCGACTATATCAACCGCGTTGACCGCCCCGCCGGGAACTACAGCGTGGAGCGCATAGTGGAAGCCTTGGCCTCTTTCAAGGGACACGTCATTGTGCAGAGTCTTTTCATGAAAGGCACCAGCGAAGGCAAGAGTGTGGACAACACCACCGACGAGTACGTCACCCCTTGGCTCGAAGCCGTGAAACGCATCAGTCCCTCCATGGTGATGGTCTACACCATTGACCGCGCCACGCCCGACCCCGACCTTCGCAAAGCTTCGCCCGAAGAACTCGACCGCATTGCCGAGCTTGTGAGAAATGCAGGCTTCGCCGTCGAGGTGGCATACTGATAAGCTGCACCGATTGTCTTTCCTTTTTACATCTCTCGCCCATGTCACAAATGCTTGTAGCCCTCAGCGGCGGTGCCGACTCCGTGGCGCTGTTGCTTTACCTTTTGGAAAACGGAGAGCAACCCGCCGCCGCCCACTGCAACTTCCATTTGCGCGGCGAGGAGAGCATGCGCGACGAACATTTCGTGCGACAGCTCTGCGAAGCCCGCGGCGTGAAGCTCCATGTGGCGCACTTCGACACCGTCAATGAAGCCGCCGCAACGGGCGAAAGCATAGAAATGGCCGCACGCCGTTTGCGCTATGAATGGTTCGCCCGATTGTGCCAAGAGGAAGGCTACGCCGCCGTAGCCGTGGCGCACCATATGGAGGACAATGCCGAAACCCTTCTGCTCAACCTTGTGCGCGGCACGGGACTTCGCGGCCTTTGCGGCATGGCAACCGACGCCGTCGACGGCGTAAACGGCCAAGTGCGCATTGTGCGCCCGCTCCTTTCGTGGAGCAAGGGCGAAATATTGGCTTTCCTTGAAAAGCGCGGCCAGGACTACGTCACCGATTCCACCAATGCCGACACCCGTTACCGCCGCAACTTCCTGCGCCACCGCCTGTTGCCGCTCCTCGAAACGCTCAATCCGCAAGCCGTGCGCACCTTGCACGAAACGGCGCAGCGCTTGCGCGAAGCTGAGGCTGTCTACGAAGAAGGACTGAAGGCGTGCGACATCCGTTGCGCTTCGTCCCTTCACGGAAGTTGGAGAGCGGACGTAGAACGCCTCCGCGCGTTGCCTTTTGCTCGTACGCTCCTTCACGAATGGCTTGCACCGCTCGGATTTACCGCTGCACAGGCAGAAAGTGCGCTCACCATGAAGCAAGGTGCGCTGCTGCAAAGCGAAACCCACACGCTCACCCTTCACCGCGGTTTTATAGAGGTCGCTCCTACGCCGAAACCGCTGCCGCAGACACCGCTTCTGCTCGACGGAATGCCCATCACGCTGCCCGACGGCTCGCAGCTTACTGCCGTCGTGATGCCCCGCGAGCAATTGTCCGCCATCCCCCGAGAAAAGAACAAGGTTGCGCTCGATGCCGCAGCTTGTGGCGAAGCCATGTTTCTCCGCTCCGTTACTGAAGCCGACCGCTTCCGTCCTTTCGGCATGAAAGGCACTAAACTCGTCAGTGATTACCTCACCGACGTGCACACCTCGCGCATCGGCAAACTCGCAGCCGTGGTACTTACCAACGGCAGCGACATCGCATGGCTCGTGGGCGAACGCATCGATGCTCGCTTTGCGCTGAATGAAAACACAAAGCACGTCGTGCTCCTCATGCGCACCGTTCCCCAAAATTCCTAACGACTATTTCCCCTTTCCCTTATGAAGACAAAAACCCTCCTCTTCGCCCTTCCCCTTCTCGGCGCAGCCTTTGCTTCCTGCGGGCAGGACCGCAGCGGCGAACAGCCTTTTGCCCCCACGGTAGAAAGCGTGGGCGTGGAAGTGCTCGGCGATTCGGCACGCGTCACGGGCCATGTCACCTCGTCGCTCAATTCTTCGCTCACCGAGTGCGGCATAAGTTATGGCAACGACACGCTCCGTGCCACCTCCAAGGCACCTGCTCCCATTGAAACCTTCTCCGCCGTGACCGATTCGCTCGGAGCCGGCAGCTACTACGCCGTGCCTTACGCCCGCAACGGGGTAGGGGTAAGCTATGGCGATACCTTGTATTTCACCATTCCTGAATAGCCGTTCGGCTTACGCCAACAAACAATCCGACGGGTCGGACACGCAGTACATCCACTGCTGTCCAACCCGTCGGATTGTTTTGTAAAAAGCGGCCGGCCTATTTGCCGATGCTTTGCACCTTGCGCCGCAGAGCTTTCGACACTTCCAGCCAGAGGTAACCGCGCACGTTGGCGCGCACCTTCTTTTCGTTTCGTTCGAACTCCTTCTGCGCATATTCTTTCGACTTCTCAAACGTGAGACGCGACATTTCGCTCTGCGAGCGGCCGCTCATCGTAGAGTCGAGTTTCTCTTCCGGGAAATAATCGTCGAGGTCCACGTCGCCTATCATTGTGGTTTCGAGGAAAGTCAGCGACTTGCGCGACGAGTCCGTGTAGTAACCCACGAACATATGCCCCGGAATCTGCACGAGCACGGGCGTGATGTTGATGGCGCGCAAGAGCGAGGCGAAAAGCACGCTGCCGTCCACGCAGTTGATTTGGGAAGAATTCAGCGCATCGTCGAACGTGCGCACACGCTGCGAAAAGACCACGTTGCTCGACAGACTGGAGTACGACACCGAACTGTAGCGGAAGTTTCTTTTCTGCAACACGTACCACAGCGCATACACCTGGTTGTCCACGCTCGTAGCTGTGCCGCGCTGGTAGCCTTCGAAGCGACGGACTATGCGTGTGTTGAGCGCCTCCCGCAGCACCTTGTCGATGAGCGGATTCTCCTCGTTGACGTAAGCTGCGAAGAACATTCGCGTGCTCACGAACTGCTGTTTGCCGCCCGGCTTCTGGCAGATGTAGCCCAGCAGACATTCGTTCACGCTTCTTACGGAGAACGTACGCACGTGCTGGCCGAGCGATTTCCCGTTCATCTCCACGTTAGCCACTACGCTGATAGGTTCCGCCTGCTCGTTGGCGCGCAGTGCGGCATAGCGCCAAAGAATGTCGGGGTAGACGGTATAAGTGGTGTTCTTGCGCGGAAGCACAAATTCCGACACGCTCTTGGCGTAGAACGGCGTTTCGGCCAGTTCGATGCGCAGTTTCGTTCCGGCTTGCCGGCTTTTTACCTTGATGGCGAAGCACGATTTCGGACTTCCCACGTAGGGCGTGTCCACAGGCTCCACAATTTGGGCATCTGTGGTGGCTACGGAAAGAATGGCCGAGGGGAAAATGTTTCCGCCGAGCTGGTCGGTAATTTCGAAGTCGGTGGAAAACGGCTTGTTCACGGCAATGAACGTGGTGCATGCCGCCACGCAGAGCACGAACGACACGATGATGATGCGCCACACCAACCGCCGCTTCTGCTTTAACGTATAGGGAGTGCTGGTCATGTAAGTTCTGGTGTATAAATGCCACAGGCGGACAGGCCGTTAAGGCAGCCTGTCCGCCTGTGGGCGATTTAGAGTAAGAGTGTGCGCTTAGAACGCATCGATGGTGTAGAGATAGAGCGTGGCAGCGGGGATGGCGAGCAGTGCCGAGTCGAAGCGGTCCATCATGCCGCCGTGGCCGGGGAGGATGTGGCCGCTGTCCTTGATGCCGAGCTGGCGTTTGAACAGACTCTCCACGAGGTCGCCCCATGTGCCGAACACGCAAACCACCAGACCGAGGCCAATCCAGCGGACGAGGTCGAGGCGGTCGGGGAAGAAGTGCCAGAGCACCACGGCTGCCACCACGCAGAGCACGCCGCCGCCGATGCTGCCCACCCACGACTTGTTGGGTGAAATGCGCTCGAAGAGCTTGGCGGGGAAACGCTTGTGGAGCAGCGAGCCGCTCACATATGCGCCCGTGTCGCTCGTCCAGAGGAAGATGAACACCGCCAGGGGGTAAATCGGTTCGAAAGCCACGCGGTTCGTCATCGGCTCGTAGCGGAACGTCAGCACGCAGAGCAGGCTGAACGCCAAAGCAATGTAAATTTGCGAGGCAAAGGCGTACGCCCAGTTCTTCAACGGGTCTGCCTTTTTCAAGTAAAGTTCGCTGATGGGCAGATACACGATGGAGATGAGGTAGGGGATGAACGCCTTCGACGGCGTGAGGTCGCCGCAGAAGCCCGCAAAAGCGAGGAAGAGGTATACCGCCGCCGTTGTGTTGATTACGCGGTTCACCGAAGCTCCGGCATGGTCGTTCACGTTGGTGGAAAACTCCCAGACGGTAAGGCCCGTCACCGCAGCGAAGAGGATGGTGAAGGTGAGGGGAGAGTAGAGCGTTCCTCCGACGAGCACGGCTATGAAAACCACACCCGTGAGGGTGCGCAGCACAAGGTTGTTCATTGTTCGTCGGTTTTAGGATGTTCTTGCGAAGCCTTGGACTCTTCAGCCTTTACTTCTGCTGCGGGTGCGGAGGGGGCGGAAACTGTAGCGTTGCCTTCGGCTGAGGCTGAGGCCTCGGCGGCTTCAGCGTTGGCGGAGCTTTCCGTCTGGCCCTTTCCTTCGCGCTCTTTGGCGAGTTTCAATGCCTCTTCTTCCATGAGCACATCGGTGCGGCTGCGCCAGGGACGCGGGCCGAAGATGCGTTCCACGTCTTCCGTGAAAATCACTTCGCGGTCCACGAGGAGGTCGGCAAGTTCGTTGTGTTTCGCAGCGTTCTCTTTCAACAGACGTTTTGCGCGCTCGTATTGCTCGGCAATGAGTTTGCGCACCTGTTCGTCGATGAGTTCTGCCGTCTTCTCGGAGTAGGGTTTGCTGAAGCTGTACTGGTCCTGTGCGTCGTAGTAGCAAACGTTGGAGAGCTCGTCGCTCATGCCCAGGTAAGCCACCATGCCGTAGATGCGTTTCGTCACGCGTTCGAGGTCGTTGAGCGCACCGCTTGATACGTGGCCCACGAAGAGTTCCTCTGCGGCACGTCCGCCGAGCAACGAACAAATCTCGTCGAGCATCTGCTCCTTCGTGGTGATGGTGCGCTCTTCGGGCAAGTACCATGCAGCGCCGAGCGCCTGTCCGCGCGGCACGATGGTCACCTTCACGAGCGGGTTGGCATACTGCAGGAGCCACGAGACGGAAGCGTGTCCGGCTTCGTGGATGGCAATGCTGCGCTTTTCTTCCTCCGTCATCACCTTCGAAGTCTTTTCCAGACCGCCGATGATGCGGTCCACGGCATCGAGGAAGTCCTGTTTGCCCACCACCTTGCGGTTGTGGCGTGCGGCGATGAGGGCTGCCTCGTTGCACACGTTGGCAATGTCGGCACCCGAGAAGCCCGGCGTTTGACGGGCGAGCATCTCGATGTCGAGCGTGTCGTCGGTCTTGAGGGGAGCGAGGTGAACCTTGAAAATGGCCACGCGCTCGGAGAGTTCGGGAAGGTCCACGTGAATCTGTCTGTCGAAACGTCCGGCACGGAGCAGTGCGGGGTCGAGAATCTCCACGCGGTTTGTGGCAGCGAGCACGATGACGCCCGTGTTGGTGCCGAAGCCGTCCATTTCCGTGAGGAGCTGGTTGAGCGTATTTTCGCGTTCGTCGTTGCCGCCCATGGAAGGATTCTTGCCGCGGGCGCGGCCTATGGCGTCGATTTCGTCGATGAAGATGATGCACGGTGCTTTCGCCTTGGCTTGCTGGAAGAGGTCGCGCACGCGGCTTGCGCCAACGCCTACGAACATCTCCACAAAGTCGGAACCCGCCATGCTGAAGAAGGGAACGTCGGCTTCTCCGGCTACGGCCTTTGCGAGCAGCGTCTTACCCGTGCCCGGAGGACCTACGAGCAGGGCACCCTTGGGAATTTTGCCGCCCAATTCGGTGTATTTCTGCGGATTCTTGAGGAAATCGACGATTTCGCGAATTTCCTGTTTGGCACCTTCCTGTCCGGCCACGTCCTTGAACGTGACGTTGGTGGTGTTCTTTCCGTTTTTCTCGAAGATGCGTGCTTTGCTCTTGCCCACACTGAAGATGCCGCCTCCGCCGCTTCCGCCGCCCATGCGCTTCATGAGGTAGAACCAGAGGAAGACGAGGATGAGAATGGGGAAGATGCTGCTGAGCAGGCTCATGAAGAACTTGTCGTTCTCTTCGTAGCGCACTTTACCCTTGTAGGCTGCGTCGAGATAGCTGTTCACGGAGTCGAGGGTGGGATATTTTGCGCTGACGGTGGGTGCGGAGCCGGTCTGGTCCACTCCTGCCTTGAAGATGTCGCGGATATATTCGGGCTTGAGCACGAGGCGCACTTCGCCGTCGGTTTTGTTGACCACCACTTCCTTGGCCATGTCTTTCTGCACGTAGGAGCGGAACGTGGTGTAGTCCACTTCCTTGTCCAGTCCGCCCGAACCGGAGCGGTTGCCCTGGTAGAGCATCACGCCCAGGCCGATGATGACGGCGAGGTAGAGCCAGGAGAGGTTGAAGCCGGGCATTTTGCCGGGTTTCTTTCCGTTGTTAAGGTTGTTGGGGTTTGGGTTCATCTGTAGTTCGTTAGTCGATGTCAGCTACTTGTGTCAGTTCTGCGTCGTCCCAGAGCGTTTCGAGGTCGTAGTGCTCGCGTGCTTCGGGAAGGAAGGTGTGAACCATGACCGTTCCGTAGTCCATGGCCACCCATTCGGCGTTTTCGCGTCCGGCAATGGCGGAAGGCTTTTCGCCGCACTGCTTGCGTGCGAACTCTTCCACGGAGTCGGTGATGGCGTCGACCTGTTGGGGCGAGCCGCCTGTGCAGATGACGAAGTAGGTGCTGGGTGCGGTGATAATGTGCTGGAGGTTTACCACCACAATGTCGTGTCCTTTTTTCTCTTGTATGCCATCGATGATGGCGTTTACTAACTGTTGCGTTTCTTCCATAAAGGGAAAATGAAGTTTTCGTTCGGTTTGTTGCACGGGCGGCAATGGCGCGGTGCCGTTGGCCGCAGCGTGCGGTTTGTCCTTATTATTAATAATGGGTCTGTACAAAGGGCAAGCAAAGTTAAGTGGTTTTGTGCGATATACGTGTTTCTGCAGGTTGAAAAAGCGCGGTTTTTGCCTTTTTTCTGAATTGTTGGAATTTGGTCAAAAGATTAAATGGCTACATTTGCACCCATGTCATCAGAAAATCTGAAAGAAAAAACCGCCAACGGACTCCTTTGGGGCGGCATAAGCAACGGTGCGCAGCAGGCTCTGAACCTGCTGTTCGGCATTTTCCTTGCGCGTCTGCTCTCGCCTGCCGACTACGGCATGGTGGGCATGCTCACTATATTTTCGCTCATCGCCTCTTCGCTGCAGGAGAGCGGTTTCATTTCCGCCTTGAACCAAAAAAGCCGCATCACGGCGGCCGACTACAATGCCGTGTTTTGGTTCAACGTGTTTTGCAGCCTTATTGTCTACGCCGTACTCTTCTTCTGCGCTCCGCTAATAGCGCTGTGGTATAAGCAACCCGTGCTCGTGCCCCTTTCCCGTCTGAGCTTTTTGAGTTTTGTGATAGCCTCGTTCGGCACAGCCCCGCGCGCATGGCTCTTCCGCAACCTGCGCGTGAAGCAGACTGCGCTCATCACCATGGTGTCGCTCACGGCGAGCGGCGTGACCGGCGTGGTGCTGGCGTGGAACGGCTTTGCCTATTGGGGCATAGCGGTGCAGACGCTTGTCTACTGCCTTTTCGTTACGATTGGCAGCTGGACGTGTTCGGGCTGGCACCCCACGTTCCACATCGACCTGCGTCCGCTTCGCGGCATGTTGGCTTTCAGCACCAAACTGCTGGCCACCAACATTTTCACTCATGTCAACAACAACATCTTCAGCATATTCTTCGGCCGTTTCTACGGCGAACGCACCGTGGGCTTCTACAACCAGGCGAACAAATGGACGTCGATGGGCTACACCATCCTTACCGGCATGATATGGAGTGTGGCACAACCGCTCTTTGCGCGCCTGAAGGACGAAGCGCCCGAGCGCCTGGAGGGCGTGTTTCGCAAGATGATGCGTTTCGCGTGCTTTGTGTCGTTCCCCGCACTGTTCGGGCTGGGCATCATTGCCCCCGAGTTCATCACCCTTACCATCACGGAGAAATGGCTGCCGTGTGCCGAACTCATGCAGCTGCTTTGCATCAGCGGCGCCTTCATGGCCGTGCCCTCGCTCTACTCCAATTTTCTCATCAGCCAAGGTCGCAGCAATGTGTACATGTGGAACACCGTGGCGCAGTGCCTTGTGCAGATGGCGCTCATGGTGGGCCTTTATCCCTACGGCGTGAAGACGATGGTGGTGGCCTATGTGGTGGTGAACATCCTGTGGATTGTTTCGTGGCATTGGTGTATGCAGAAAACCCTCCGCCTTTCCTTCATGAAGGTGGTGCGCGACGTGGCGCCCTTTGCCCTTCTTTCGCTCGTGGCCATGTGTGCCGCCTGTGGCACCGCGGCTTTGGTGGGCGGCGGCGTGCTTGTGCACCTGCTGGTGAAGGTGGTGGTGGCCGCTGCGGTATATGTAGCGCTCATGCGCGTGTTCGGCGCCGCCATTTTGAAGGAATGCCTCGCATTTGCCAAGACGAAGATGGGACGGGGGTGAATGGTGGCTTGGAAGTAACCTTATGCGAGTGGTGGCCTTTCAGGCCGCTCGCGGCGCACCGTTCTCCATTGAAAAATTGTTTGCTTACGTTTAACATCGCTTCTTGCTTGCCGGAAACTCCTTTTTCGGCATGAGTTTTGCTTTGCTGCGGTTGTCTGTACAAAGCAATTATTAACCATAGTAACTTGAAATCGAACGTATGTATTTCCTCATCTTTATTGTGTTTGCCATCATCAGTTATATGGTGCAGGCCAATTTGAAATCGAAGTTTGAGCGCTACTCGAGGGTGCGCCTGGCTTCTGGCATGACGGGCCGTGAGGTGGCCGAAAAGATGCTTCACGACAACGGCATCTACAACGTGCGCGTGACGTGCACGCCCGGCGTACTTACGGACCACTACAACCCCACCGACGGCACGGTGAACCTTTCCGAAGGCGTTTACCACGGCAACTCCGTGGCCTCAGCTGCTGTGGCGGCGCACGAGTGCGGCCATGCCGTGCAGCACGCCGTGGCCTACGGGCCTTTGACGCTCCGTTCGTCGCTCGTTCCCGTGGTAAGTTTTGCTTCCACGTGGGTGCAGTGGGTCATCTTTGCGGGCATACTGCTGGTGGAGTCGATGCCGAGCATACTCTTTATCGGCATATTGCTCTTTGCCCTTACCACGCTGTTCAGCTTCGTGACGCTTCCCGTGGAGATTGACGCATCGCGCCGTGCCACGCAGTGGCTTCAGGGAGCGGGCATCACCACGGCTGCCGACCACCCGATGGCCGTGAGTGCACTGCGGTCGGCTGCCTACACTTATGTGGTGGCCGCGCTGGGTTCGCTTGCCACGCTGGTTTACTATGTGCTGATATTTATGAACCGGAGGGATTGAGTGGCTACGGGGGCGCCGTCACGGACGGTTTTACGCGGCTGCGCCCTCTATGGGGGCGAAGTCTCCAGACTTTGCGCTCTACACGGCTCTTCTCTTTGTAAAAAAAAACATGTTTGCACCATATGGTGAATTAAAGGTCGTGTAGAGCGCGACGTTTTAAACGTCGCCTCCATAGAAGGCGAAGCTGCGAAAACAAACGCCAAAGCCGCCTGACATTTCTGTCAGGCGGCTTTGGCGTTTATTGTAGGTGTGTGTCAGTCGGGCGGTTACTTCACGATGACTTTCTTTCCGTTTACGATGTAGATGCCGCGCTGGGGGATGCTCTGCAGGCGGCGGCCCTGGAGGTCGTAGATGAGCGTGGGAGCGTTGGCGCCGGTTGTGGTGGCATCGTGTATGCCGTCGCTTTCACGGGCATAGACGAAGGTGATGGTGGTGTAGCCTTCAATGCGTCCGTTCACGTAGTTTTCGCTCTCCTTGACGGTCTTGAACGTGTAGCCTTCAAATTCGGGAACCACGATGGGGTAGACGTCACCGGCGTCGACCGTTTGCTCCGAATATCCGAGCGAGGCGCCGTCTTCGTCCACCCATTCCTCCGTGACGGTGTAGACCGGCTGGGCAAAGAAGGTGGTGATGCGGATGGGGTGGCCCGTGCCGCCGTTCCAGCCTACGAGGTCGCCGCTTTCGAGGCCGTCCCAGTACTCGCCGTTCGTGCCTTTGATGTTCCACGTGGTGCCGTCGGCGTTGAGCGTGAAGGTGAAGTTCGCACCGCTTTGGGCGGCGGTGGTGGGTTGCGACTGCTGAAGTTGGGGCACGTAGAGGCTGGTAAATTCGTTTTTCACCTTGAACGTCTTTCCGCTGCCTTCGAGCGTCCAAACGCCG
Organism: Christensenella sp. UBA1685; assembly: GCA_963600165.1. Classification (GTDB taxonomy): domain Bacteria; phylum Bacteroidota; class Bacteroidia; order Bacteroidales; family Bacteroidaceae; genus Alloprevotella. Next base: position 28,568 of record CAVCAV010000005.1, read on the forward strand.
GTGGGGCCGAGTTCCTCAGCCTTGAGCGAGCGCACGATGCGGAAGTCGGAATAACGTATGGTGCGGTATCCTGCGCGTCCCGAAGCGTCGGTGGCGTCGTAGAAGAGGTAGCTCTTGCCGTTTTCGAGCGTGGTGACCACGTCGCCGTCGGCTTTCGGACGCGTGAGGGCGTCGGTGGAGAAAACGGCGTTGACCGTAACGTCGGCCGAGGGCGTGAGCGTGGTGCCCTCGGGCGTGTCGGTCTCCTCGAGCGTGTAGTACTTGGGAGCGGGAAGGCTCACTTTCACGCTCTCGCCCACGGGCACGGCCTGTTCGGTGCGAACGACGATGGCTCCGTGCGTGTCGGTGCAGTTGTAGGTGAGGGCATAGGCCGTGCGTTTGTAGCAGACCTTGTAGACGTTGGCAGTGGCGGTTTCGCTGACGCTGACGAACGTGTGGTTTTTGATGACGGGACAGTCGTCGGCGGTGAGGTCGGTCTTTGCGGCGGGCAGGGAGCGCATGAATGTGCCGAGCGCCTGGCCCTGTTCGTCCTCGCACTGGAAGGTGGCAACCTTCACTTCGGCATAGTTCCAGCGGGCGCCCTGACTTCTGATGGCGTCGGCGTCGCTGCTCGTGGTGCTACCTGCATTGACGTTGCCTGAGGGGAGGGGGAAGAGGCTCTTGCCGCCCACCTTGAGGCAGTAGGCGTCCTCTTTGGGCAGATAGGAAAGCGTGGCGGTGGAGGTGGAGAGACTCTTGACGAGATTGACGGGCGCGCCGAGACGGGCGGAGAATGAACCCACGCTGCCGATGTAGCGGCCGCTCACGGCATTTTTCAGTTTGAGCGTCTGCGAACCGTCGGCATTGACGGTGCTCTTTTCCACGAGCCAAGCGTTGGAGGCGTAAGCGTCGGTGGAGTGCTGGAGCACGGAGCCCGTGCCGTTGTCGGCGAGCGTGGTGGCGCTGTATCCGTCCACGGCGTTGGCAAACGTGTAGGTGTGTCCTTCTTCGAGGTAGGGGAACGTCGTGGGGGCGACAGCCTGTCCGTAGTCCTCCATGGGAGCAAATTCCCACTGGCCGCCGCAGCCGTCGTTGGGGTTGGAGTAGAGGTTCACGGCGAGGCCCTGACCGCTCATGGACGAGTTGAAATACTGTCCGCTCACCTTGTCGGAGGCAATGGTGTAGTAGTAGTTCGAACCCTTCTGGCCGTAAGCTCCCGTGCCGAGCACGAAGTTGTAGTGCTTAGTGGAGTTGTCGTAGTTCCAGCGGCCCGAGGTGGAAGTGGCGGTGGGGGAGGGATTGACCGAACCGTCGGGCTGGGCTTTGCACACGAGGGCATACTTGCCGGCGTTGTCGGGGTCTTCCTCAATGCTCCACCACTGGTTGTCGTAGTTGTCGTCGGAGGAAGCGGCCTGTGCGTTGGTCCAGAGCACACCGGCCTTGGCGCCCTTGCCGCTGTAGGTGGTGATGAGCGGCGAACCTGCCGCAATGAGTTCAATGCAGCGGTCCTTGCGCGTGGCGTCGGTGCCGCCGCTGATGAGGCGGTAGTAATATTTCTTCTCGGCCGTGTTGGCTTTGGGCATCACCTTGGTGGAGGTCGTGGGAGCCACGTAGCCCACCATGTGGTACTTGCAGTAGCGGTAGTTGCCGTAGTTGAGCAGTGTGGTGTCGGCCGTCATGCGCTTTTGGAAGTCGGAGAAATTTTTGCGCGAAGCCTGCGTCCATCCGCTTTCGGCAATGGCGAGCAGACGGGGCAGGGCGAGCCATTCCATGTAGGTGGAGTCGCTCACGTTTTCAGTCCAGAAAGTGCCTTGCACGCCGTAGTCGGTGGCGGTGGGGACGGTTTGGTTGTAAGTGGCCTTCACGTCGTCCGTACCGCTGCCGGCACCGGGAGGGTCGAGTTCGGAGTTGCCCTGCTTGCGGTTGATGTAGTAGGGGCCGTAAACGGTGTATACGCTGGGCAGACCGAGCTGCTTGGCCTTCGTGGCCGAAGCGTCGGCGGGGTTCCAGCAGTAGACGGTGGCGCCCGTGGCCTTCATGATGTCGAGGTCGGCGCCGTCGGCGGTGATGGCCTCGTTCCACACGGAGAGCTTGCGGCCTTTCTCCTTGGCGAAGGCGGCGAGCTGGTCGATGAAGTGGCTCTGCAACTGGCGGTAGCTCGTCAGTCCGAGCTCCTTGTAGAGCGCCTGGCACTCTTCGTTGTTCTGCCATGCCGTGACGGGACATTCGTCGCCGCCGATGTGGATATATTCGCCGGGGAAGAGGTCCATGAGTTCTTCAAGGATGTTTTTGGCAAACTGCACGGCATTGGGGTCGGCCACGTTGAGCACGTCGGAGAAGATGCCGCCCTGGTAAGCCACCGTGTGGGAACCGCTGGGCGTACAACTGTATTCGGGATAGGCCGCCATGGCCGCACTGAAGTGGCCCGGCATGTCAATTTCAGGAATGATTTCGATGTGGCGTTCCTTGGCGTAGGCCACCACGTCGCGAATCTCGTCCTGAGTGTAGAAGTAGGGGCCGTAGGCTTTGTTGAGCCAGTATTGTCCGCAGTCGTCCATGCTGGTGATGAGCGAGTTGGGCGCCGTGCTGCCTACGGAGGTGAGACGGGGGTAACGTTCAATCTCCACGCGCCAGCCCTGGTCGTCGGAGAGGTGCCAGTGGAAACGGTTCATTTTGTAGTAGGACATCACGTCGAGCATGCGCTTCACCTCTTCTACGGAGAAGAAATGGCGCGCCACGTCGAGCATGAAACCGCGGTATTCGAAGCGCGGCTCGTCGGTGATTTTCACCACGGGAAAGGTGTAGGTCGTGACGGCAGCGTCCTTCACGCCCGCCATCACGTTGGCGGGAAGGAGTTTTTTGAGCGTTTGGCAGGCATAGTAGGTGCCGAGCGCGGTGCTTGCCGTTACGCTGACGCCCGTGGCGGTCACTTCGGCCGTGTAGGCTTCCTCCTTGAGGGTGGAGGAGGGGAGGCCGAACTGGAAGAGCGCCGTGGCGTCGTCCGTAGCCACGCTCACTTCGTAGCCCGTGGTGCGCTGGAGGGCAGCGGCAAAGCGCTTCACTTCGGCTTGCATGTCGGCGGTGAGTCCGTTGCAGCTGAGGGTGAGGGTGGAGGGTAGGGTAAGGGTGCCTGTGCCCACGGTCATGGTTTTCGGCCGCGGGGTGAGGTTGACGAAATTGTCGGCTTTCGCCCCTGCTGCGAGGCAGAGGAAGAGCGAAAGGAAGAGGAGTAATTTGTTTTTCATAAGCCTTCTCAGGGTTGTGGTTTGTTCTCACGGGCAAAGGTAGTAAAATGGCTTCAATCGGTGGAGGTGTGGAGGGGATAAAAACGGGCGGCGCTACGCGCGTGCGCGTATACACCGGAGTTTGTGCAAACTGCCGTCAGCTGTCAGCGAACGATGGAGGCGAGGTCTCCTGACCTCGCTTGCGCGAGGTTGTGCGAACAAGAATTTTTGAGAATTCACGGATATTTATGTCCTTACTGAAATTCATGGCCAATTCATGGTTTATTCATGAGAATTCATGTATCGTGTAGAGCGCGACGTTTCAAACGTCGCCTCCATGGAGCGGGTAAGGGCCG
>CAVCAV010000006.1:0-30527 GCA_963600165.1 Christensenella sp. UBA1685
AAAAAGACATATTCCACAGCCCCGAGGGCGAAACTCTCCCTCGGGTGCTGTGGAACATGTAAAAAAACAATTTGAGAGGTAAGAATAAAACGTCCAAAACAAACAAAACGAGGCTTCGCCTCTGCGCCGCAACAAAGGCGCAGCCTTCCGTTTTGGTTGTTGTCTGAGGTACCGCTTTAGGCGCAGCCCTGTTTTATACGTTTTGAATGTTTTATTCTCCACAAGTTGTTTCAAAACACGACTTCAACAACAAAAACAACAATCCAATGAAACTCAAAACCCTTTTCGCGTGGTTCCTTGCACTGCTCGTTGTCGGCCTCACGCAGACCGCCTGCAGCTCCGACAACTCCGACCCCGTATCCGCCCCGTCGCTCCCGACGGACATGGTCGGCACCTGGGACTTCGACGACTTCACCCTCACGCTTGATGCCAAGGGCAACGGCATCATAGAGTACAACGGCGAGACCGACGACCCGTACGATGTGTTCACCTACACCTACAGCGCCACCAAGGGCAGCATCGACGCCCTCTGCCTCGACCACCAGTCCATCATCTTCGACAACGTCCGCATCGATTCCGATGGCCGCCTCGTGCTCACCTTGCAGAACGGCAACGCAAGCCAGACCGTCAGCGGCACGAAGCACACCTTCATCGCCGTTTCCCCCAACCAAATGTGGGGAACATGGACGCTGCAAAAGACGGGTGAGGACTATTTCCGCTTCACCAAGTCCGACGTCACCATCACCCACGACGGCACCGCCAACGGCACCTGGCGCACCAGTGGCAGCTCCGTATGGATCACCCTCGACGGCGTGAAGTACGAGTACATCCGCAACATCACCGTCACCGACAACGTGATGAAGGCCCACGTCTACAGCGAAGGCTACTGGTACCCCATTACGCTCCTCCACACCGACAACGGCGGCAACACCGAAAGCGGCGGCGGAGCCTCGCAGGAAACCGTCGACAACGGTTCCTCCACGGGTGACGCCACGCCCGGCACCTCCGACGGCTCCTACTGGGGCGAATAAACGATGGAGCGAACGATGGGGGCGAGGTCTCCTGACCTCGCTTGCGCGACATAAGCAATTATAAGCTCTCCCAAAAATGGGAGGGCTTTTTTTGCGTTCATGTATCTTGCAGAAACAAAAAAGTTTCCACCCCGATGTCGGAGTGGAAACTTTTTTATGAGGATACACAGAAAAGCGGCACGGCTTTACTCCCCCGCCTTCTTCACTTTGCCTTCCTTTTGCAGGCGTGCGAATTCCTTTTTGGCTTTGGCGAGCTGGGCGGCGAAGCCTTCGTCGGCGTGGAGGCGCGCTACGACGGCACTGGCTACGATGCGGCCGGCATCGACGTCGCTCTGGTAGTGCACGCCGCAGATGACGCGGCTCTGGCCGTGCTCGAAGCCGCGCTTGAGTATTTCGTTCTGACGGTCAACGTTGATTTCCGCCAACACGAGTGCCGTGGCCCAGCCGATGGTGGTGTGGCCCGAAGGGTAGGAACCGTTGGTGCGGAGGTAAGGCTCGTCGTCGGGCGTGAGCGACTGCTCGCCGTAGAACATGAAGGGGCGCATGCGCAGATAGTGGTTCTTGGCTTCGCGCGTGGCGAACGAAGTGTCGTTGCCCATCTTCGTCAAAAGCAGATAAATTTCGGGCGTGTCTTCTTTCGTAATGGTCACGCCGAAAGCTTCGGAGAAAGCTGCCGACAGACCTTCGCCGCCGAGCACGGCATCCTGTGCGGCCTGCTTGCCGCGGGGCGTGATGCGCTGCATCTTTCCCCATTTGTACTGCGCTTCGTCGTAGTTGAACTGGGCGCTGCCGGGCTGGGGCGGAGGCGGAAGGAGGTTCACGCTGCTGGCCACGTCGGGGTAGGTGAGGAAACTGTTTTCTTTCTTTGCGCCTTTGCTTTGCGCATTCGCCGTGTAGGTGAGGGCGAAGAGGGCAAAGGCGATGGTGAGGCTTCTTTTTGCAATCATGTGTGCAGGTGTTTATTGTTTGTTGTTATGGTTCGACGGAGAGAAAAGCGCCGCGTTCCTTGCAGTAGCCTATGAGGCGGCTGAAGGTGACGTCGGCGGAGAGCAGGGGAGCGTAGCCCACGAGCACGAGGCGCTTGCGGGCTCGCGTCATGGCCACGTTGAGTTTGCGGTCGATGATGTGCCCCGTGTGTTCGTCGACATACTCGTTGCTCGTGAGGAAGGAGAGTTGGTATTTCTTTTTTGCCGTAAAACTGTAGATGATGACGTCGCGCTGGCTGCCCTGGTAGCGTTCCACGGTGTCGATGGTGATGCGTTGGAGCACGTCGACGCCGTAGCGCTGGAGTTCAAGGCGCACGGTGCTGATTTGGTTGCGGTAGGGCACGATGACGCCGAGCGTGAACGAGGGGTCGAACGTGGAGGGCGACAGGTCGTAGACGTGTTTGGCAAGGCGGGCTATGAGTTTGGCTTCGGCGGTGTTGACCTTGTCGGGCTCGTCGGGGTTGTCGGAGGGAAGACAGGAGACGAACGAAACGCGCTTTGTGTCGAGCAGGCGCACGGCGTCCTCTTTTTCTGCGGAAACGTCGGAGGTCGGCTCTGTCTGGTGCGCAAGCGGCACCTCCGTGAGCTTTCCGCCGTAGAAGTGGAGGCTGGGAAAGTCGGCAATGTCGTGGTGCATTCGGCCCTGGTGGGTGAGCAGGTGGCACACGTCGGGCACGGGGTTGCCGGCTTCGTCGTAGCCGTAGAGATGGAGCAGACGCTCGAAGAGCGAGAGGCGGCAGTCCTTCAGCCCGATGGCCTGCAACTCGGGTTCGCTTACGGCCGACTCGTCGGTGCCTTGCTGCACCACGGCGGGGAGCTGCTTCTCGTCGCCGATGAGCACGAAGCGGTCGATGGCCGGCACGTTGTCGGTGTGGGCGGAGAGCAGACCGATGATGTGCGGCTCGAGAATTTGCGAAGCTTCGTCCACAATGGCGAGCGTGAAATGCTTGAAGCTGAAAATGGCTTGTGCGGAGTTGAGCGAAGTGGTCGTTCCGCACACCACACGCACCTTCTTCAGGTCGTCGACGAAGGTGTCGAGCCGCTGCACTTTCTTCATGCGCTCGCTGAGCAAGTGGGGATGGTAGCGCTCGTCGCAACTGAAGTCGCTGCCGAGGCGCAGATAGTCGAGTCCCTCCTCTTCGAGTTTGCTGCAAATCTCGTCCACGGCGCGGTTGGTGTAGGAAAGGAGCAGCACCTGCGTGCCTTCGTGGAGCAGTTCTTCAAGAAGAATGTTGCGCATGCCGTAGGAAGTTTTTCCTGTGCCCGGCGGGCCGATGAGCAGATAGATGTCCTTGGCGCGGCGGGCGTGGAGCACAATGGAGTTGAACTCCGCGTTGCCGTAGTCGCCGCGAAGCGTGATGCCCGTGTCCACTTGGGGCTTGCGTTGTCCGAGCAAAAGGTCGCGCCGCTGTTTCGGTGCGGAAAGGAAAGCGTGGAGGGCACGGTAGAGCGAGGTGTAGGACGAGTCCATGAAGTCGTGTTCCACGGCCCAGACATATCCTTTGCGGTTGAAGAAGGCGAAGACGCGTTCGGAGGTCTGTGCATTGCGAAGGCGCACGCAGAGCGCATCGGCACGGATGTCGGTGATGGTGGCGCGAAACACCATGACGCGTGTGGCGTCGGGGATGGTGCCGCGCTGGTAGGGGTAGAAGAACACGATGTCGCCGCGGCGGAAATTGGAAAGGTCGGCGTCCATGGCCGTCTCGCCTGAACGGTCGAAGAAGAGCGTGGCTTCGGGCACGTTGCCGTCGGTGGCTTCGGCTTCGAGCGTAAGGTTTTCGTAGATGTTGCCCGAAGCGCGTTTGTCGTCGAGCGTGGCGTTCCACGTGGAGGCAAAGCCAGAATTCTCTTTCGTGCGGTTGCCAATCTTGCTCAGCGCCTGTTCGTTCGCCACGAAGCGGAGGAAGCGCAGATAGTAGGCGCGCTCGAGCGACGAGGCGTCGTGTATGGGGGAAAGAAGGGCTTGCAGTTCCGGCTTCTTGTAGTTCTCCCAAAGTTTGCCCGAAGCGTTGGGGAAAATGTTTTCGGGCTTGAGGTCTTTCAGAATGTCGAGTCCGCCTTCGGCATTGTGCGTTTCGCTCCAAGCCAGAATGTTGCGAATTTTCACGGCTTCGAAAAGCACGCGGGGTGCGCTGGTCACGTAGTCGAGTCCGTCGGGGTAGCGCGAGTAGAGCAGGAAGGCCTGAATCTGTTCGTAGGGCACGCCGTACTGGTAGTGGAGCAGAGCGCGGTAGAGCAGGAGCTGCACAAAGTGGGGCTGCTGACGGCCCGTGAATTTGAAAGGCGACGCATAGGGCGCCCACTGGCATTTTCCAGCCTTCTGCTCTATGACGGAACGCATGGAGAGGTCGAGGAAGTCCATACGGCCCTGCAGCCCGAGCATGACGCACATGAACGAAGGTTCGAGAATGAGGCGGTCGGGGTCGAAAGCTTCGCCCGTGGCGGTGCGCGAGGCGTAGTCGTGGAAGAGCAGATGGCGGATGTTGGCCTTCTGGCGCTGTGCCTGTTCGTGGAAATCCTTCGAACAGGTGCCGCCGGCGAGCTCGGGGCACGAGGCGAAGTTCAGCGCGTTCGTCTGGAAAAACTCGCGGATGCTTTCGGCGTAAGTGTGGTTTTTGTTGTAAGCCACTTCGTCGAGCAGCTGTCCGGCAAAGTTACCGAGCAGCGTGTGTATGGTTTGGCCGAACGGCTTGATGCGGTTCACGAGGTCGAGTAGGGGAGTGGTGCCGCAGGGGTCGAAGCACGAGGCCACGGAGGTGACGTTGACGAGAAAGTCGGGGTCGACGATGAGCAGTTCGGGGCGCACCGCTTGGTTTTGCTCGTCGAGGCGCGGACGAACCACGTTGAGCGCAGAACCTTTGCGCAGCAAACGGGTGACGTAGGTCCAGTCGCCGGGCACGTAGGTCACGGCGTTGGCGAGGTCTATGCTCACGTCCTCGTCGGTGTCCTCGCGTGTGGCATGGATGAAACTGTCGTCCCACGAGTTTACGGTGCAACGGAAAAAGTCGGGCATTTTGGCGCGGCCCGTTCCGCTGGCGGCGGGTGCGGCTGTGGCTTGGGGCAACCGGCTGGCGAGCGCTTCGGGAGCGCTTTCGCCGTAGAGGAGTTCCACAAAGCGCGTGACGGCTTTGAGGTCGGTGGGCCATGAAGCCTCGAGCGCATCGTCGGCGGTCACGCTCATGTCGCGCAGGCGGTGGCGCAGTTCGCTGAGGGCGCGTGAGAGCGAAGGGTCGTTCTCTCTCACTTCGTGTTTTTTTACGAGAAAGTCGATCTTGGCATACATGCCGCCGAGTTTCACGGTGACGTCGCGCAACTGCTGGTCGACGGCCACGTTGAGCACTTCGCGCAGTGCACCGTAGCGTGTCTTTGCTTTCCATTGCGGCTGTATGTGCTCAAGGGCGCTGAAGAGCTCGTGGGCGGTTTCGAGAAGTGGGGCTTGGAGGTTCATGGGAGGAGAAAATGTGCAAATATGCAAATGTGGCCTCACGGAGGCTTTTTCGTGGCTGCGCTTTATGAGGCGAATGATGGTGGCGAACGATGGGGGCGAGCTCTCCTGAGTTCGCTTGAGCGAAAAAGCAAACTTCCGCGACGTTCAAAACATCTGCGCCTTCCAAACAATGTTTACACCACGCTGAGCAGTTCCACGTCGAAGACGAGCGTGGAGTTGCCGGGAATTTCGGAGTCGCCGCGCGAGCCGTAGCCGAGTTCGGCGGGGATGGTGATTTCCCAACGGTCGCCGGGGCGCATGTGGCGGAGGGCAATCTGCCAGCCTTCTATCACTTCGTTCAGGCGGAAGGCTGCGGGGCAGTCGAGCACACGCGAGTCGTCGAAGGTGCGTCCGTTGATGAGGCGGCCCGTATAGTGTACGCACACCACGCTGCGGGCTTGCGGCGAGCGCCCCTCTTCGGGCCCCGAAGCGAGCACTTCGGCCAGCACGCCTTTTTCAAGGCGCATGATCTGCGGTTCTTTGGCTTTCTCTGCGAGGTAGGCTTGGTTGCGCACTTTATATTCTGATTTTTTGCTCATGGAAGGGATGATGTATGGGGTAAGGAAAAATGTAACGACAAATGTAACGAAAAATTTTAAGTCCGTATTCCTCTTATTTTGCTGAAATAGAGTGTTCCGCAATTAGTGTTTTCACGAAAACGAGATTATCAAACTGCCGTTTTTACACGAAAACGAGATTATCGTTAGCCCGTTTTTACACGAAAACAAGATTATCAAACGGCGGAAATTACACGAAAACGAGATTATGGCGCCTTTTTTTCGCCTTGTTAAACAGCTGCAAAACACTTTCTGCGGGCCCAACGCGTTGGGTGGGCAGATAGTTTTTACGGCGTGCTTTGGAATTTCGCCCTCTATGGGGGCGAGCTCTCCCGAGCTCGCTGCGCGAGATTGCTTGTGCGAGATTGTGACTACAAGTTTTCCTTTTTCGCTCAAGCGAAGTCGGGAGACTTCGCCCCCATCGTTCGCCCCCATAGAGGGCGGATGTGCGGAAAACAGCGCAGAAATTGTAATATTCCGTACAACTTAGAAAATATGCATTTTCCAAAACAGTAATTACGACTCCAAAAGGCCAAAAACGTTCGGCGTTTGTCCTTTCGTGCGCACGGGCCGACGTAATTTTGCTTTGGCTTAGCATGCTTTGTACGGCATGCGGCCTTTGAGAGAGAAGTTTTTTTAATTCCAGTTTATTTATGTACAAATCCTACTTCCATGCATTGTGGGAGCGGGGGCGCCTTTTTGTGTTGCTCCCGTTCCTGTCGTTGCTGCTCTTGGGAAGTGTGGCGCTGCCGGCCCGTGCCGACGACACCCACTACAAAGACGGCGACGGCTACTACATGCTCTTTTCGGCAGAGGACCTCAAGTGGTTTGCCGACGAAGTGTACAACGGCAATTCCGCCATTTGGGGCCGCCTGTACAACGACGTCCATCTCCAGACCCTCTCCGAAGCCTGTTGGCGCCCCATCGGCGGCGTGCAGCCCGGCTACCACATGCTCTCGCATGTGTTCAAGGGCAAGTTTGACGGAAAGAACCACGTCGTCTACGACTTGAAAATCCGTCCCTACGTTGAGTCGGGCCTCTTCGGCCGTACCGACAGTGCCACCATTGAGAACGTCATCATTGACCAGGCCACGCTCCTGACCGACAGCGTCATCTCGCTCAACACCGACAACTCCACCATTACCGTCGGTTCGCAGATGGCCGTGCTTGTGGGCAACGCCGTGCACACCACCATACTCAACTGCCACGTGCGCAACTCCGTGCTCAACCCCGCTGCCCTTCCCAACGGCAACAAGTGGTACATGGTGGGCGGCATCTGCGGTTCGGCTTCCGACGAAAGCCTCGTGAGCAAGTGCTCCATGAGCGGCTACGTCGTGAGCAACCACGAAGGCATCGGCGGCATTGTCGGCTACCTTCAGCGCTCCAAGATAGACAGCTGCCGCGTCTACGGCACGAGCATCGGAAACGGCAACACTCAGATTTCCGGTTCGAATGCCATCGGCGGCATTTGCGGTGCTGTGGACCGCCGCACCATTGCCTCCAGCATCACCCACTGCAGCGTGACCGACAGCATCAGCTTCTATGCTTCTGTCGACACCGCCAAGGTCGACACCATCTGCGCCGTAGAAACCCTCTCCGACGAGCTTGAGGAGTACGACGGCTACTACGAAATAAACACCGCCGCCAACCTCGTGGAGTTCGCCTCCAAGGTCAACGGCGGCGAAACTTCCGCCAAGGCCCGCCTCACGGCCAACATCAACATGGCCGGCACGGGCGACTTCACCCCCATCGGTTCTGAGAGCAAGCCCTTCAGCGGCGTGTTCGACGGCAACGGCTATACCATAGACAGCCTGAGCATCAAGAACCAGGAGTATGCCGGACTCTTCGGCTACGTGAAGGACGGTTCCGTAAAGGACCTCACCCTCTCCAATCCCTCGCTCTTCACGCAGAACAACAGCTACCTCGGTTTCATAGCCGGTTTCCTCACCCAAAACTCCGGCCACGACACCCCCGTGGGCTACATTGAAAACTGCCACGTCACCAACGGCCAGCTGCTTCGCAACGGCGACGGCGAACCCTACTACGTGGGCGGCATTGCCGGCAAGGCCGACATGAGCGCCGCCATCAGCTACTGCTCGTTCCAAGGCACCATCAAGGCCCACGAACAGGAAATCGGCGGCATTGTCGGTCAGCTCCATTCCGGTGCCACCGTGTCGCACAGCTACCTCATGGGTCCCTCCATCGTGTGGGGCGACAAGCACGTGGGCGGCATCATCGGTTACCTGAAGAACAGCGACACCGACGTCATCGACTGCTACGTGGACCAGAGCGAAGGCAAAGTGGAACTCCACGGAAGACCCTCAGGCACCGTGTGGGGAACGAACAGCGGCAAGGGCGAAGTGTCCCATACGAAATACACCGAAGACGGCGTGCTCTACGAACAGACCGGCCGCTACGTCAACACCGAAGAAGGCCGCGCCACCGAAACGAAGGTCATCGGCGTCACCACCCAGGGCGGCGACTACCACGTCTATGCCGACATAGGTGCCACGTACGACTACAAGACCTCCGTCATTGAACAGATGAACGGTGCCGCCACGGTCGACTTCATCGACTGCAAGAGCAAGAAGAACGTGGCCACCGCCTGCAACTGGATTGACATGGAGATAGCCGACTACGCCTTCGACTCTTCGCTCAAGGGCCTCTACATGCGCTACTACATGAAGGCCGGCACCGACCACTGGGTAATGCTCGGTCCGCAGGACGTGCGTCCGCAGGGCAAGAACATGCTCCTCTACAGTCCCGACGCCAAGATATATGTCGACGCCGAATACTACGACGCCTTCTGCACCGACTCCCTTTGGAGCGCCTACAAGGACCGCATCGTCCCCGTCACCTACATGCGTACCGAAGACCTTGATGCCGAGCTCGGCGCACGCTATGCCTACGACCGCAACCGCGACAAGCGCGGCTCCATCCTCACTGTGAAAAACGGCAGCGTGTTCGGCTCCAGCCAGCTGCACGTCATCGGTGTGGACAACAGCTACCTCACCGCCGCCAACGACTACACCGTTTGGATTTACCAGGACATCGGCGAAACCTACGACTACAACACCACCAAGATCTGGGCCTCTTCTTTCAAAGGCAACGAAAAGGTGCAGAAAGTGCAGTTCAAGGAAATAGCCAAACTCGCCGACGGCGCCAGCGAGGCGTTCCACATTGCCGTAGGCGACTCCGCTTTCGCCAACTGTCCCAACCTCAAGGAGTTCAATGTGGCGCTCTTTACCGACAGGAACAACGACCACGTCGAGCTCATCCATCCCAGTTCCATGCCCATCGGCAAGGGCGTGTTTGCCAACAGTCCGAACGCCAAGATCTACGTTCCGCGCGACGTGCTCGACGAGTTCAAGAACGACACCGAGTACGGATGGGGCGCCTACAAGGACATGATCTACTCCAACGACTTCGGCTACAACGACTTTAAGGTGAAAGGCGTGTGGTACTCCTACTACACCAGTTCCGACGGCAAGAAGTACTACACCAACTCCAACAACGAGGAGATGGCCGGCCAGATAGCCAAATGGTCTGCCGACTACCGTGGTTTCACCCCCTCCAAAGTGCTCGAGTACGGCAACAGCGCCACCGTCCGCTACGTCTTTGCCAAAGGCATTGTAGCCTCCGATATCAAGTCGAACAACGGTGTGCTCAAGTTCTACAACGACATCGGCGACTACCACAACTACAAGACCATCTCCATCACCGGCAACGGTTTCCAAAACCAGGACTGCATTGAGAGCATCATCTTCGAGGACTGCGCCAGCGACCTCGGCAACGCCAAGACCGGCCTTTCGCTCGCCATTGCCAGCGAAGCCTTCAAGGGTTGCAAGAACCTGAAGGAGATGTCCATGTTCTACTACGTCACCGACGGCACCAACCACTACGAGGCCATCAAGCCCTCGCAGGTGTTCATCGGCGAAAACGTTTTCGACGGCGTAAACAGCGACTTCAAGATACGCGTGCTTCCCGAGCTCTACAACGACTACCTCACCGACCCCAACTGGAGCCAGTATACGAAGTACATTGTGGCTGCCGAATATCTGCCCGTTGACAAAGACGCCATCACCCGCAACAACGTCACCTACGACTACGCCTCCAAGGTGATGAACGGACTTTCCACCACGCAGAACGTGGCCATCAAGAGCTCCGCATGGAACGCCCTCATCATTGCCGTTGAGGTGGCCATCGCCGTTGCCACCTACGGCTCCAGCTATTATAGCCAGTTGTCCGTTGAGGCTGCCAAGACGGCAGCCATGGAGGCAGCCTCCGAAGCCTATCCCTATGCCACCTTCCTTGCCGACCGCGGACTCACTTCCACCATTGTGACGAAGGGCGCCGGCATATTCAATTCATGGGGCCGCATGGTGCTGCCTGCAGTGCAAAATGCGTCGGCCGAGTTCTCCTATTACAATTTCATTCTCAACAGCTCCAGCGTGAAGATGGCCGCTACGCTCACCCAGGCCATGAAGTATGCCGGCCCTCTCGCAGAAGGCATGCTCACCTATTCGGCAATCAATGCCGCAAGCGTAGCCAACGACAGACTGACCGACAACAACGCGGTCAACTACATTGCCAACCGTGTGAAGAAAAGCTACGAACGTGCCGACACGTGGAAACTCGACGGACAGTGGCTTTCGGTGGAGAAAATCACGAACATTCCCAAGATGTACGTGAAGTCCGTTAGCAACGTATCCTCCATCACCATCTACAACGACATCGGCGAAAGCAGCAGCGACTACCAGACCATAGCCGTGGGCTGGGACGCGTTCCACAACAAGACGAACCTCAAGGAAGTGAAGTTCCAGGAACGTTTCGGTACAGGTTCACGCTCGCTCACCGGCATGACCATCGCCCTGCCCGACTCCATGTTTGCCGGCTGCAACAATCTGGAAACACTCAGCTTTGTGCTCTTCAGCACCGGCTCGCACGACAGCAACCACTGCAACCAGGGACTCACACCCGAAAACTTCATGCCCATGGGCGACATCTTCGCCGGCATGGACAGCGTGGCGCGCTCCAAGGTGCGCATCAAGGTTGGCGAAGAAGCCCTTCAGGAATTCCTCGACGACGACTACTGGAAGCAGTATAAGGACATGTTCGAGCCCGTCAACATCGACATTGTTTGCCAGAACACCGAGTGGAGCTCCAAGTATGCCCTCGCCTACAACAAGCACACCGCTCCGCTGCGCTCCACCGTATCGAACCACGATATCGACCACGTCATGATCTACGCCGCCGACAACACCCAGCTCGACGACAAACACAACAAGGGCCTTGCAGCCCTCATCAACGACTACGGTATCTACAACAACTACAAGCTCGACTACGTGCGCCACGATGCCTTCAAGGGCAACAAGCTGCTCAAGACGCTCGACATCGGCGACTCCCACTCCTTCTGCGGCGACGTCTACACCGGTTTCGACATTGCCCTGGGCGACTCCGCCTTTGCCCACTGTCCGAACTTCACGGACCTGAACCTCCTCTACCAGGTTACCACGGGCACCAACCGCATCGAATCCATCGCTCCTTCGCAGATAACGCTCGGAAAGGGCGTGTTTGACGATTGCCCCAACTTGAGCATCAAAATCTGCCTTGACCAGGAAGAAGCCTTCCTTGCCGACACCGCGTGGGTGAAGTACAAGGACAAGATAAAGCCCTGCCTGTTTGAAGCCAGCGAAGAGCGCCTCGGCTATAGTGTCTGGTCGGATTTGCTTGACGACTTCCGCTTCAAAACGGACTTCAACTCCGGCACCGATTTCGACTACGTAGACGCCAGCAAGTGGGGCAACGACTATCCCTACAAAATCACGTTCTCGTATTGCGCCGACCTCAAGGAGTTCGACGAGTTCCGCGCCTTCAAGATCAATCAGCTCTACGACGAGATGTTCTACAAGTGCCACAAGTTGCAGAGCATCAAACTCCCCAATACCATCTGGCGTATTGGCGAACGTGCCTTCATGGAGTGCGAATCGCTCGGCCGGCTCACCCTTCCCGCAAGCGTCACCCATATCAATAAGAATGCCTTCACCAGCAGCGGCATCTCGGAACTGATTTGTGAAGCCACGGACTCTATCTACATCAAAAACGGAATAGTCCAAGGTACCGACAAGGAGGATACCTTCTACGGCATGCTCAATCCCGACTACGTGATTTATGTGCCCGACAACGTGGTAGACATCTACAAGAAGGAATGGTACACCGTGGCCGATCACATCCGCCCCGTAAGCAAGCGCCAGGGCATCAAAGTGGTTACCGTGAAAGAGCCCGGAACCCTCGCCAAGGAACTCGGACTGACGTACAACTACACCTCCAACGTGTTCAAGAACAACTCGCTTGAAGGTCCCTACGCACAGTACGACTCCCTGCGCATCATCGGTCCGCTCGACGGACGCGACATCGGTGTCATCCGCTACATGGGCGGACGCGACGTCGACGACTGCGAGCCCACCCAAGGCCGCCTCAAGTATCTCGACCTCTACGAAGCCGAGCTCAAGAAGAGCAGCTACGACTACCTTCGCGACACCTACGAGTCGAAGTTCTACAACATACACCTCAACAACTCCATCACCGAGGATAACTGCGTTGACGACTACATGTTCTACGGACTCAACAAGCTCGAGACACTCATTCTGCCCCGAACCGCCACACGCTTGAACTACCAGGCACTGCGCGGCTGCACCAACCTGAAGTATCTCGTCATCGGCGACGAAATGAACACCATTGAGGACTACGTGGCCGGCCTGACCGACAACAAGCAGCTCCTCGTGATGCTCCCCAAGCAGGTGCCCAACATGAACTACGAGGGCTTCATCATGCAGCAGGTGCAGCTCATCGACGGCTTGTTCTATGCAGGAAGCAAGGAAGAGGCACACTTCGACGCACTCGTCCTTCCCAAGGGAATGGAGCGCGCCTATCTCGCCAAGAGCGGCTTCAGCGCAGCCGCCGACAGCGTGATGACAAACTTCGAGGACGACCGCGTGGTCGAACTCCTCAAGAAGCAGCACATCTTCTCGCCGATCGACCTCATGCGCACCACCGACATCACCGGCATGTTTGCCGGCGACACCCAGGTGAAGTGCTTCGACGAACTCTTCTACAGTTCCGTCACCACACTCGGCGACAGCACCCTCACCGGCATGAAGGCCCTTGAAAAAGTCACGCTGCCCTGCGACCTCAAGAAGATTGGCGTGAACGCCTTCAAGGACTGCTCTTCGCTCCACGACATCAATGCGTTCTGTCTCGACATTCCCGAAATAGAAGAGAACGCCTTCGAAAGTCTGCCCACCGACTTCGTCGTATGGGTAGGCGAAGGTCTGGAAGACACCTACCGCAAGGCATGGCCGCAGTACAAGGACCACATCCAGGGCTACCGCACCGCCACTACCGACATCCGCGAGATTACGCTCACCCGTGCCAATACGCTGGCCGACTCGCTCGGCGCCGTCTTCACCATGAGCGGCAACGACGTGAAGGCCGTGGGCGGAAACTTGAGCCACGTGCAGCGCCTTAAGGTGAACGGTCCCATCGGCGGCAAGGACATCGCTCTGCTGCGCTATCTCGGTGGCCGTGAGCCGGACTACAACAACTCCGTCTACACCACCTACCTCAAGTATCTCGACCTCTACGATGCCCAGCTCCGCGCCGACGGCTACTACTTCCTGCTCGAAGGCACCGACCGCCGCATCGAGAACGACAACGAGGTGCCCAAGGACATGCTCAAAAACTGCGACCATCTCGAGACCGTCATCCTTCCCCGTACGGCTACGAAGCTCAGCTACGAAGCCTGCTACGACATGGCTTCGCTCAAGCGGCTCGTCATCGGCGACGACGTCACTTCCATCGACGACGACGCACTCGGCGACAACCGCAAGCTTGAGGACATCATTTTCCTCTGCAAGAAGAAGCCTACCATCGACGACGATGCCTTCACCGACCCCAACGAGGGCGACGTGAGAAAGGTCAACAGCATGTATGTGCGCAAGTCGCTCATCAACGACTTCTCCAACGATGAAGAGTACACCTCGCACACGAGCGAGATTACCAATGCCTTCAACGACGACGACCTTTTCTGTGCGCTCGGTTCCAAAGCCATTGCCACGGAAGACGACCTCTCCGGCGTGACGAGCGTGAAGGGATGGTTCTCCCTCTTCCCCGGCATCACCAAGCTCGACATGCTCAACCGCACGAAAGTCACGGAAATCGGCAAGAACGAGTTCCGCATGCTCACCAATCTCAAGCACGTGGCTTTGCCCTCAACCCTCACCGCGCTCGACGCTTCCGCCTTTGAGAAGAACGAGAACCTTGCGTGGGTCGACCTCAGTGCGTGCGACTCGCTCAAGACCTCCGTCGGCTCGCTCAAGCGCACTTCCGGCGCGCTCGTCTACCAGCCCGCCACGGCGGCCGAAAGCCAGGAGACCAACGTAGTCTGCGGAAAGAACGGCGCCTTGCAGTGTGCCGACTACTTCCTGACCGATGTCCGCGGCTACGATGTGCCCAAGGCATTCACCGCCAAGAAGGTCACCTTCGGACGCGAGTTCACCCCCCGTGCTTACTCCACACTCACCCTTCCCTTCGCAGTGAAGGAAGTGCCCGAGGACTTCAAGTTCTACACCCTTGACGCCGACAGCACGCGCAACGATTCCATCTACTTCAAGCCCGTTGCCGACATCGTTGCCAACTCGCCCTACGTGGTGAAGGCCAAGGCCAAGACGCTGCAGATTGACGCTGAAACCGCAGTGCCCGCCACACCCGCCCGCACCAACTCCGTGAAGGGTTCGGCCTACACGCTCATCGGCAGCCTGCAGAACATCGACGCCAGGGACGTGATAGCGTCCAAACTGCTTATGTTTGACGCTTCCACCATGAAGTGGAACGCGGCTACGCAACTCGACGACTCCGTGCCTCCGTTTACCGCCTACGCTCAGGTGACGAACAGTTCGCCGGCAACGGAGAACGTGCACAGCCGCTTCACCGACTGCTTCTTCCACTACTACACCGGCTCCACCGCCCACGACCTCTACGGCGAGAACACCGCCGACGACCCGCTCTTCTGCGGCGAAGTGGTGCTTGAAGACGGAAAGGACTTCCACACCGACGCTCCCTTCACCGCTGCCAGCGCAACCTACACCCGTTCTACCAAGAACCAGTGGGCTACGCTCTGTCTGCCTTACGCCTTCGATGCAAACAACAACTTCACCTGCGACTACTACCAGATCGGCGAGAAGAACGACACCGCCCTCGTGCTCACCCATCTCGAAGGAACTGTGCCGGCCGGTACTCCGGTGCTCGTCCGTCGCAACGACAACCACGAGACTATTGAGGTGACGGCCTCCAACACCGAGGTGGCCGTAGCTCCGCTCTCCCCTGCGGCCTACAACACGGCGCACCTCGAAGGTACGTTCGAGCAGACCGAAGTGGGCAAGGGCGCCTACATCATTGCCAACGACCGCTTCTGGCTCGTAGACAATCTGGTGGGCAACAAGGACGTGAAGGTCGGCAGCAAAGCCTTCCGCGCTTACCTCAGCGGCGTGACGGGCACAAAGGCTGCAAGCTTCGGACTCGTTGAAGACAACACCGTGAGCGGCCTCGACCCGATTGAAGCGCTCACCGACGAGAAGGCAGAATACTACGACCTCAACGGCCGCCGCATTCCCGCGCTCCAGAAAGGTGTAAACATCGTGAAGCGTGGCACGAAGACCACGAAAGTGATCATCAAGTAAATATTGCACACACACAATGAAACGCAAAACGTACATCAAGCCCACACTTCGCACGATACAGATAGAAGCCTCAGGAATCATTTGCATCTCCGGCGGAACCACTCCCCAGGGTTGGCATACGCAGTTGGGTGGCGGCGGCTCTGAAGAGACCATCTTCGGCGGCGACACCGACGGCTCCGGCTCCGGCAGCTCTCCCGACATCGACGGAAGCGGCACTATCTGGATTGAGTAAACCGATTCCCGTTCCCCGGGCATAATCCCGCCCGGCAAATAACATAGGCACGCAAGGCTGCATCCAGGTCCTTCAGTAGGGCCGACGATGCAGCCTTGCTGTGTTTCAGTCCCGTGCTTTGCAAAAACTTAATTTGCCAATTGTTGTAATTCACTCTTAAAATCCCTACCTTTGTCGCGTAAAGTAGGAATTTGGCATTGCTTTCCTTAAAATATTGTCCCTCTGACAGTTTCTGCAACCAATCAACTAATTTATAAATTTACAAGTATGAATAAACTTCTACTTCTCACGCTGTCGTTCTTCACGATGCTTTTCAGCGCTATGGCACAGAGCACCGCCACGTTCGACTTCACCAATCCCCAAGCGCTCAATCCCGCACAGACTCCCGCAGAAGTGGGCAGTAACACAGGCCTCGCTGTGAGCGACGTTGTATTCACCGACAACGGCGTGTCTCTCGTAGGCACAAAAGGAACAAACGATGCGAAAATCTGGACTGCTAAAGGTCCTGCCTACGACTTCCGCGTCTACAAAAACGGTACAATCACCGTGACGGCTCCTACCGACAAGGTGATTACTTCCATCGTGTTCAGCGGCAATAGCGTTTCTGCCATGACGGTGACCGACGGAACCTTCAGCAACGGCACCTTCACGGGAAGTGCCAATGCCGTGACCTTCTCCGTTACCGGTACGCTCAAGATCAACACCGTGGTAGTCACTTTTGGCGACGAAGGCACCGTAACTCCCGACCCCGATCCCGAGCCCGAAACTCCGGCCTACACCAGCATTGCCGACATGATTGCAGCCGCCACCGCCACTCAGACCGACGTTAACTTCACTTCCGACAACGTGCTCGTCACCGGTGTGGGCGTTCGCAACGGCAGCTACACCACTTTCATCACCGACGGCACGGGTTCTGCCATTCTCTACGGCAAAACAGTTCCCACCTGCAAGAAGGGCGACAAACTCTCCGGCACGCTCGCCGGCAAGCTCTGCGTTTACAACAACAACGTGGAACTCGTCAACCCCGACTTCACCAACGCCACCGTGGCCAGCTCCGACAACGAAGTCACTCCCGAGGTGGTAACCATCGCAACCCTCGGCAACGACACCAAGGCTGAATACCAGAGCCGCTACGTGCGTCTCGAAGGCGTGAACTTCGCGACCGACTCCCTCGCTTCAAGCAACATCAACGTGGTTGACGCCGACGACAACACCATTGTGCTTCGCGACAACTTCAACGTGCTTTCCGACTTTGTGTTCTCTACCCAGAAGTCCTACAACATCAACGCCTACGTATCCTTCTACAAGGGTGCCGCACAGCTTTACGTTTGCTCCGACGAAGACCTCCAGATCATTTCCGACCAGAAAGATGCTGAGACCGCTTGGAGCGCCGACACCGTAGTGGTACTTGCCGGAACGAAATTTACGGCTCCCGCCTTCTCCACCCTCTCCGACGGCAAGAAGACCTTCACCTCCTCCAACGAGAAAGTGGCTACCGTAGACGCTGAAGGCAACATCACCTTCGTAGGCTACGGCCACGCTGTGATTTCTGCCGAAACCGAAGAGACCGACGCTTACCTCGCTTCCAAAGCCAGCTGCGACCTCTTCTTCATTGAGGGCAACGGCTCCTTCGAAGTTCCCTACACCGCTGCCGACGTGCAGTACTTCTGCGGCCGTCTCGACGAGAAGGCTTGGGTGAAGGGCACCGTTATCGGTTACATCTCCGACACCTACAAGGGCGGCTACTCTCCCGCCGACGACAACGTGGTTGCCTCCAACCTCGCTCTCGGCTCGGTAGACTGCTACGTTTCCGTCAAGCTCGACAGCAAGTCGCTCGCCCGCACGAAGCTCAACCTCGTGGACAATCCCACCGTGCAGGGCACTGAAGTTTGCGTTTACGGCAATCTTGCAATCTACTGCGGCATTCCCGGTGTGAAGAACGTCACCTCCATCAGCCTCGACGGCAAGACCGTCACCGGCATCAACGCTCCCGCACTTCTCGACAACGCCGCCCGCACCGTCTTCAGCCTCGACGGCCGCCGCCTCCAGCAGCCCGTCAAAGGCATCAACATCATCAACGGCAAGAAGGTGATGGTAAAGTAAACACAGACGCTGTAAGCTTATAGTTTACATACAGACACATTGCAGCCCCGAAGTTACCGCCACAAGGTATCTTCGGGGCTGTTGCGTGTCTATGGGGCGTAACCCAGAGCATGAGGTGAGCGATGGGGGCGAGCGATGGGGGCGAAGTCTCCTGACTTCGCATGCGCGGCTTTGCAATCTCTTCAAAAAGCATTGTCTTCCGTGTTTCTCGCGCACACGCGCATACACCGAAGTTTGTGCAAACTGCTGTCACCCTTCACCAGTGAACGATGAGGGGCGAACTATGGGGCGAACTATGGGACGAGCTCTCCCGAGCTCGCTTTAGCGGGTACAGCATTATGAAGTCAAAGTTACCTTTATTCGCAAATGCGAAGTCAGGAGACTTCGCCCCCATCGTTCGCCCCCCATCGTTCGCGCCATCTGCCCTTCCCTATAGCTGAATTCAGCTGCATGGAGTGCAGGTGATAACTTGAGCCTGGTTCTATAATTTGCTTTCAGTCTACTTTGTTGCCCCTAAGCCGAGAGTTTCAACTTGCTCTTCGGAAAGGCCAGTCAATTCCGAAACGGTCTTGATGTCCATTCCGCGCCCGAGCATAGCTTTGGCAACTTCGGCACGTCCTTCGGCACGGCCTTCGGCACGTCCTTTCTCAAGCCCTTTCGCCAAGCCTTCTTCCCGCCCTTGCTCTAAGGCGGTGTCGATGGAGTTCTTGATGTCGCGGTAGGCTTTCAGGCTGTCTTCGTACTCCTTCATCTCCGTCGGGGTGAATTTGGCAATCTCTGCCTCCTCGAAGAGCTTCGTGAAAACCTTCTCTTTGAGCGCGGCGGGCTGGCGGTCGAGGCGTGAAATGTTTTTGAGCACGTAGAGCCACTTGTCGTAAAGCGTTTCGAGCTCGTCTTCCGTCTTGTTGAACTTTGCGATTTCCACGTATTTGAACGAGAGTTTGTCGTTGAAGAGGCGGTGGGTCTTCTTGTCGAGCAGTCCGACGTCGTGGTTGATGTCCATTTCGTCAAAAGCCTCTTCCTTAAGGTCGAAGTTAAGGAGCGCCACCGTGTAGACGTGCTTCAGCTCGAAATTCCATTCGTTGCCCTTCGGGGCCTGTTCGCGGATGGGAAAGGTGGAGTAGAAGAGCGAGCGGTCCTTGAAAAACTTCTGGAAGGTGTTCTGCATTTCCACGATGAACTTCTCTCCGCGCTCGTTTTCGCAATACACGTCGAAGATGGCCTTGCGTTCGGCAAACACGTCGCCCACGTGCTCGCTGTTCAAATACGTCACGTCGGTAATCACCTGGAAGCCCTCGAAGAGCGAATTCAGGAAATTGATGAGCAAATCCTTGTTGGGCTTCGTGCCGAAGATGCGCTTGAAACCAAAGTCGGTAAGCAAACTTATGTATCTGTCTTCAGTCTGTCTCATAGTGCAATGCTTGATAATTGAAAGTGCTGTTTTTCGTTTCAGCAGAGTGCTTTTACTTGCTCCTCTGAAAGGCCCGTCAACTCCGAAACGGTCTTGATGTCCATTCCGCGCCCGAGCATAGTTTTGGCAACTTCCGCACGTCCTTCGGCACGTCCTTCGGCACGTCCTTCGGCACGGCCTTCTGCACGACCTTCCGCACGACCTTCGGCACGTCCTTTCTCAAGCCCTTTCGCCAGACCTTCTTCTCGCCCTTGCTCTAAGGCGGTGTCGATGGAGTTTTTGATGTCGCGGTAGGCCTTCAGGCTGTCTTCGTACTCCTTCATCTCCGTCGGGGTGAATTTGGCAATCTCTGCCTCCTCGAAGAGCTTCGTGAAAACCTTCTCTTTGAGCGCGGCGGGCTGGCGGTCGAGGCGTGAAATGTTTTTGAGCACGTAGAGCCACTTGTCGTAAAGCGTTTCGAGCTCGTCTTCCGTCTTGTTGAACTTTGCGATTTCCACGTATTTGAACGAGAGTTTGTCGTTGAAGAGGCGGTGGGTCTTCTTGTCGAGCAGTCCGACGTCGTGGTTGATGTCCATTTCGTCAAAAGCCTCTTCCTTAAGGTCGAAGTTAAGGAGCGCCACCGTGTAGACGTGCTTCAGCTCGAAATTCCATTCGTTGCCCTTCGGGGCCTGTTCGCGGATGGGAAAGGTGGAGTAGAAGAGCGAGCGGTCCTTGAAAAACTTCTGGAAGGTGTTCTGCATTTCCACGATGAACTTCTCTCCGCGCTCGTTTTCGCAATACACGTCGAAGATGGCCTTGCGTTCGGCAAACACGTCGCCCACGTGCTCGCTGTTCAAATACGTCACGTCGGTAATCACCTGGAAGCCCTCGAAGAGCGAATTCAGGAAATTGATGAGCAAATCCTTGTTGGGCTTCGTGCCGAAGATGCGCTTGAAACCAAAGTCGGTAAGCAAACTTATGTATCTGTCTTCAGTCTGTCTCATAGTGCAATGCTTGATAATTGGCTCAAAAGTACGGTTTTCCGTCCATACCGCAAAACGCCGCTGCGCATTAAGGCCGTAAAAATATTTTCGGTTTTTTGACAAAAGCACCTATTCTCTTCGGGCGCAAACGAACTTTTATTGCTACTTTTGCGCTTGTACTATATATAGTGACAATTTATGAACGACGAACTTAGGGTCATCATCAGCGGTGGTGGCACGGGCGGACATATCTTTCCCGCCGTGTCCATTGCCAACGCCATAAAAGAAAAACGCCCCGATGCGAAAATACTCTTCGTGGGCGCGGAAGGCCGTATGGAGATGCAGCGCGTGCCTGCAGCTGGCTACGAAATAAAAGGGCTGCCCATTGCCGGCTTCAACCGCAAGAGCTTGCTCAAGAACATTCCCGTATTGCTCAAAATAATGAAGAGCCGCCGGCTCGCCCGCCAGATTGTGCGCGAATTTCGTCCGCAGGTGGCAGTAGGCGTCGGCGGATATGCCAGCGGCCCCACGCTCAATGTGGCCGAAAGCATGGGCATACCCACGCTCATACAGGAGCAGAACTCCTATGCCGGCGTCACCAACAAACTCTTGGCCAAGAAAGCCAAGCGCATCTGCGTGGCCTACGACGGCATGGAGCGTTTCTTTCCCAAAGAAAGCATCCTCTTCACCGGCAACCCCGTACGCCAGAATCTTCAGGAACAGGCCATGGCAAAGGACGACGCCGTGCGCGCTTTCGGTCTTGTGCCGGGAAAAAAGACCATCCTCATTGTGGGCGGTTCGCTCGGCGCCCGCACGCTCAACGACAGCGTGCTCGGCAATCTCCCCCTCATCAAGCAGCAGAGCAACGTGCAGTTCATCTGGCAAACGGGAAAATACTACAGCAAGGAAATCCATGAAGAACTCGAGCGCCGCGGCTGCCCTGCCGATCTCGTAGTGATGGACTTCATCAGCGACATGCGCCAGGCTTATGCTGCCGCCGACCTCGTAATCTCCCGTGCCGGAGCCGGAAGCATCTCTGAATTCTGCCTGCTCGGCAAGCCCGTAATTCTCGTTCCTTCGCCCAATGTGGCCGAAGACCATCAGACCAAAAACGCCCTTGCCCTCGTGCAGAAAGACGCTGCGCTCTACATCCGCGACGACGAAGCACGCCGTACGCTTCTTCCCAAAGCCATCAACACCGTGGCCGAAGCCGAGCGCCTTGAAACGCTGAGCCGCAACATCCGCACGCTCGCCCGTCCCAATGCGGCGTCGGACATTGCCGACGAGGTCATCAAACTCGCCGAGGCGTACAAGGCTTAGTGCATTTCCCTTTGGGCTGTTTGGCCCGTTTCGGCGTTTCGTGAAAAGAAACGCCACTCCATTTTCCTCAACCCTGCTTACCCCGGGCGGTGCACCCTTCGCCTTTGGCGCAAACCTGCACCGTCCCGTTCCATTTCTTCAAAAAGAAGCAATTTTCAAATGAAAGCTGTATATTTCGTTGGCGCCGGCGGCATCGGCATGAGCGCTCTCGAACGCTATTTCCTCTCCCAAGGTCTCGTCGTGGCCGGATACGACCGCACCTCCTGTGCACTCACCGAAGAACTCCGTGCCGAAGGGGCCGACATCCACTACGAGGACAATCCCGAACTCATTCCCGCCGCCTGTCGCGACAAGAAGGAGACGCTCGTGGTCTACACGCCCGCCATTCCCGAAACGCACCGCGAACTCACCTATTTCCGCGAAAACGGATTCGACATACAAAAGCGCGCACAGGTGCTCGGCACCCTCACGCGTTCCATGAAGGGGCTCTGCGTGGCCGGCACTCACGGCAAGACCACCACTTCGTCCATGACCGCCCATCTGCTCCACCAGAGCCACGTGGGCTGCAACGCTTTCCTCGGAGGCATTACGAAAAACTACGGTACGAACTACCTGCTTTCGCAGACAAGTCCCTACGTGGTCATAGAGGCCGACGAGTTTGACCGCTCGTTCCACCATCTCCGTCCCTACGCCACCGTCATCACCGCCACCGATGCCGACCACCTCGACATCTACGGCACCGAAGAAGCCTACCTTGAAAGCTTCCGCCACTACACCAGCCTCATTCAGCCCGGAGGCGCCCTCATCGTGCACCGCGGACTGAAAATGAAGGAAGCCCTTCAGGACGGCGTGCGCCGCTACGACTACTCGCGCACCGAAGGCGACTTCCATGCCGAGAACATACGCATCGGCAACGGCCGCATCGTCTTCGACTACGTGTCGCCCTTCGGAAACATTGCCGACGTGGAACTCGGAGTTCCCGTGAGCATCAACATAGAAAACGGCATAGCCGCCATGGCATTGGCGCAGATAGCCGGTGCAACGGCCGACGAAATACGCACGGCCATGGCTTCGTTTGGCGGCGTGGTACGCCGTTTCGACTTTGCCCTTCGCACCGACCGCCACGTGCTCCTCTCCGACTACGCCCACCATCCGGCAGAGATAAAGCAAAGCATACTCTCCATCCGCGAGGTGTTCGACGGACGAAAGATATCGGCCATATTCCAGCCCCATCTCTATACGCGTACGCGCGACTTCTACCGCGATTTCGCCAACAGCCTTTCCCTTCTCGACGAGGTGGTGCTCACAGAAATCTATCCCGCCCGCGAGAAGCCCATCCCCGGTGTGACGAGCCAGCTTATCTACGACAATCTCCGCCCCGACATGGAGAAGCGCATCGTGGAGAAGAAAGACCTCTGCGACCTGCTCCGCAACGAGGACTTTGAGGTGCTCATCGTGCTCGGCGCCGGCGACGCGGACAACCTCGTGCCCCAATTCAAACAGATTCTTCTCGAAAAGGAAGGCTGAGGCCGTAGCGGCCGCGTGCTCCTTTTGTAATATATAAATAATGTCTCCCCTCGCATGAAGACCGCATTCAAGCTCATATTGCTGCTCGCGCTCATCGTGTATCTCGTGGTGTCGTTCGTGAAGTTTTCCTCCTACGAAGACCACACCACCTGCACGAAGGTGAACTTCACCATTGCCGACAGTTCACACGCCGGTTTCATCACAGCCGACGAAGCCGACCGTTTGCTCCGCCAGTCGGCCTTCTATCCCATCGGCCGCGAGATGAGTCAGGTCGACGGGGCGAAGATTGAGGCCACGCTGCGCAAAAATTCGTTCATAGACTCCGTTTCGTGCTACAAGTCGCCCAACGGTGAACTCAACGTTATCATCATGCAGCGCCTGCCCCTCATGCGCATCCTCACCGACAGCGGAGACGACTACTACATCGACGCCAAGGGCAACACCATGGCTCCCCAAGGCTATGTGGCCGACCTCATTGTGGCCACCGGCCATATCGACCGTCGCTATGCCCGCCGCGAACTCACGAAAATCGGCACGTTCCTTCGCGACAACGAGTTCTGGAACAACCAGATTGAGCAAATCGACGTGTCGGCCGACCGTAAAATCACCCTCGTCCCCCGCGTAGGCGGACACCTCATAGAGTTCGGAACCACCGACAGCATACCCCGCAAGTTCCGCAACCTCTACGCTTTCTACCAGAAAGTACTCCCCGTGGTGGGATGGAACAAATACGGCTCGCTTTCCGTAGAACACGTGACGCAAGTAGTGGCCACGCGCAAGAAAGCCAAAGCCTGAGGCCGTGAGCACCCTTCCCCACATGGCGGGAAACGTCAGTCTCCCGCCTACCGATCATCAGCATTATCCCGAAAACAGTAATAGAAAAACCATAATGGCAGACAACTTCATAGTAGCTATCGAGCTCGGCTCGTCAAAGGTAACCGGCATCGCAGGCTGCAAACAGCCCGACGGCCAGATACAGATTCTTGCCTTTGCGCAGGAACCTTCCACTTCCTTCATCCGCAAAGGACGCATCAACAACATCAGCAAGATGACGCAGTGTGTGGCCAGCATGAAGGAAAAGCTTGAAAAGAAATTGCAGAAATCCATCAGCGGCGTCTATGTCGGCATCGGCGGCATGGGCATGCACACCGTGGCCAACTCCGTGGTGCGCCACTTCGACTCCAAGATGGAAGTGACACAGGAAATGGTAGATGCCATGTGCGACGAGAACCGCAACGCCACCAGTGCCGACCGCGAAATTCTCGAAGCCGTGCCGCAGGAATACCGTCTCGGCACGCAGCTGCAGACCGACCCCGTGGGCATTCTTGCCGAAAGCATTGAAGGACGTTACCTCAACATCGTGGCCAACTCCTCCGTGAAGAGCGAAATACGCGACTGCTTCAACAATGCCAAGACAGCCATTGTGGACCTCCCCATCACCGTGCAGGCTCTTGCCGACTCCATGCTCACCGAAAGCGAAAAGCGTTCGGGCTGCGTCTTCGTGGACATGGGTTCCGAAACCACCTCCGTGGCAGTATATAAAAACAATATACTGCGCCACCTGGCCGTCATCCCCCTCGGAAGCGCCAACATCAACCGCGACATCAGCTCGCTGCAGATTGAAGACGACGAGGCAGAACGCCTCAAGCTCGAATACGGTTCGGCAGTAGCCGACCTCGGCACCGACACCGGCAAGACCATCGCCTTGAGCGACGGCCGCTCCATCAACTACGGCGAGTTTGCCAACCTCGTGGAGGCACGCATGGACGAAATCATCCTCAACGTCAACAACCAGATTGTACTCTCCGGTTACGACAAGAGCCAGCTCATCGGCGGACTCATCATCACCGGCGGCGGTTCGCACATGAAGGAAACTGACAAGGCCTTCATGCGCCACACCGGCTTCGACAAGATACGCTTCGTGCGCACCATTAAAATACAGTTGCGCGCCAAGGACTACCCCAACCTCAACCACGACGGCGACTGCAACGCTGCCATTGCCCTCATCGACAAAGGCAACCAAAACTGCTGCGGCGGCGAGCTCGGCAAGGAACCCGACATCTTCAATCCCGTACAGCCCGTAGAACCTACGCCCACTCCCGTGGTCAATCCCGAAGAGGAGAAGCGCAAGGCCGAGGAAGAGAAGCGCAAGGCCGAAGAAGCCGCTGCCGAAGCTGCCAGAAAGCAAGCCGAAGAAGAAGCCAAGCGCAAGAAGACCGCAGAAAACGCCGCCAAGCGCAAGAAGCTTTTCAACAGCTTCAAGAATTTCTTCTCCAGCATCGTAAAACCCGAAGACGAGTAACCTCCAACAACGACCTACAATGAACGACAACAATACTTCCAGCGATTTGCTCATCGACATGGGCGTGCCCAGCACCACGCCTTCCATCATAAAAGTAATCGGTGTAGGCGGAGGCGGCGGCAATGCCGTCAACCACATGTACCGCGAAGGCATCCACGACGTCAACTTCGTGGTGTGCAACACCGACTCCAAAGCCCTTTGCGACTCACCCATTCCCGTACGCCTCCAGCTCGGTAAAGAGGGTCTCGGCGCCGGCAACCGTCCGGCCCGCGCCCGCGAAGCTGCCGAAGAAAGCGTAGATGCCATCCACTCCATGCTCAACGACGGCACCAAGATGGTGTTCATCACCGCCGGCATGGGCGGCGGCACCGGCACCGGCGCAGCGCCCGTCATTGCCCGCGAAGCCAAGCAGATGGGCATACTCACGGTCGGCATCGTCACCATACCTTTCCTCTTCGAGGGAAACAAGAAAATCGATCAGGCCCTCGACGGTGTGGAGGAAATATCCAAGCACGTCGACGCTCTCCTCGTGATCAACAACGAGCGCCTGCGCGAAATCTACCCCGACCTCAACGTGCTCTCCGCTTTCGAGAAGGCCGACAACACGCTCTCCATTGCCGCACGCTCCATTGCCGAAATCATCACCATGCACGGCATCATCAACCTCGACTTCCGCGACGTATGCACTGTGCTCAAGGACGGCGGCGTGGCCATCATGTCCACCGGCTACGGTGAAGGCGAGAACCGTGTGAGCAAAGCCATCGAGTCGGCCCTCCACTCGCCCTTGCTCAACAACAACGACATTTTCAATTCCAAGAAAGTGCTCCTCTCCATCTCCTTCTGCGCCGAAAAGGAAGGCGACACGCTCATGATGGAAGAAATGAACGAGGTGCACGAGTTCATGTCCAAGTTCCACGACGACGTGGAAACCAAGTGGGGACTCTCCACCGACCCCTCGCTCGAGAAGAAGGTGAAGATCACCATCCTTGCCACCGGCTTCGGCATCAGCGACGTGTCCGGCATCAAGAAGAAAAAGGACGAGGAAGAAGAAGCCCGCCACCAGGAGGAAATGGAAAAGCAGGAAGAAAACGACGAGCGCCGCGCCGGATTCTACGGTACCTCGGCAGGCGACGGGGCCATGAGAAAGCGTCCCAAGTTCTTCCTCTTCGGACTCGACGACCTCGACAACGAAGAAATCATCTCCATGGTAGAGCTCACGCCCACCTACAAACGTTCCAAGGAAGTGCTCAACGACATCAAGAGCAAGACCATCGCCGCAGCGGCCATCGAACCCGAAATTGCCGTTCAGACCACAGCCGCAGGCTCCGTCATCAACTTCTCCTGAACCACCCTTCCCGCCGGACGCTTTGGACACACGCTGTCGAAAGCGTCCGCGCTTTTTTGCACGATGCAAATGCGTATTTGAGCGAAGACGGGCTGAAAGCCCAGCACAGCATAGCCCAGGGCAAGCGAAGCGGCGCCCTGGGTTGGTGTTGTAGATTGCAATGCGCCCTGAAAGGGCAGCATAATGTCTGTTTAGGATAAAACGAAGCGCATGTGTAGCCATTGTGTTGCCCTTTCAGGGCGTGCAATCAGGGTGGTTGCGATAACCCAGGGTGTCGCTTCGCTTGCCCTGGGCTATATTGTCATTGGGCTTTCAGCCCGCTCCCCGCGCACATCAAATGGCATTACGCTCGCCATAATGGCCTGTCCCATAATTATTATCTGAGTTATCACCCCTATGGACGACGAACTTCTTGTAAACCTTGCCAACTTCACGAAACCCACGCTCATCAAAGTGATAGGCGTGGGCGGTGGCGGCGGCAACGCCGTGGCACAAATGTACCGCGACCACATAGAAGGTGTGCGCATGCTGGTCTGCAACACCGACAAGAAGGCACTCGAAAACAACGCCGTGCCCGACCAGCTCCAGCTCGGTCCCGGACTCGGTGCGGGAGGCGACCCTGAGAGGGGGCGTGCCCTGGCGGAGGAAAACCTCGATGCCATCCGCGCCCAACTCGACCCCGAAACCCACATGGTGTTCATCACCGCCGGCATGGGCGGCGGCACCGGCACCGGCGTGTCGCCCGTCATAGCCCGCGAGTCGCGTGCCAAGGGCATACTCACGGTGGGCATCGTCACCATCCCCTTCCTCTTCGAGCGCGAAAAACGCATCGACAAAGCGCTCGACGGCCTTGAGCAACTTGCCAAAGAGGTCGACGCACTCCTCGTTGTCAACAACCAGCGCCTTTGCGACATCTACGGCGATCTCAGCATCATCAACGCTTTCCGCAAAGCCGACGAAACGCTCACCACCGCCGTGCGTTCCATCACGGAAATCATCACCATGCACGGACACATCAATCTCGACTTCGAAGACGTGCGCACCGTGCTCACCAACGGCGGCGTGGCCGTCATTTCCACAGGCTACGGCGAAGGCAACGGGCGTGTGCGCAAAGCCATCCGCGACGCCCTCAACTCTCCGTTACTCAACAACAACGACGTCTACCGCTCCGACCGCATACTCATCTCCGTTTCGTTCAACGACGCCCCCGGCAGCACGCTTCTTACCGAGGAAATCAACGAACTCAACGTTTTCATGCAAAACTTCGACAGCCAGGTCGAAACGAAGTTCGGTCTCACCACCGACACCTCCTTGGGCCGTCAGGTGAAGGTCACGTTGCTCGCCTCGGGGTTCTCTCTCTTTGGAAAAGACCGCAAGCGCCGTGCCGAAGAAGTCTCCGCTTATTCTCCCGACGACGAGGAAGAAGCACTCAAGCGGCAGAACCAGCGCAGCCGTTTCTACAAAACCGACAACGCTCCGCACCGCAAGCGCCACCGCGTCTACATCCTCTCGCCCGACGATTTGCTTCGCGACGGCAATCTGCTTCGCGAAGTGGAAAGCACGCCCACGGCCCTTCGCGACGCCGCCGCTTTCGACCGCCTCAAGCAGTTGGCGGAAACGGAACGGACGTAAGGCTGTTGGCTTTGGAGAAATGTTTCGTCCGGCGCATCCCTTTCAAGGCGAAGCCCGTTTTGTTTGTTTTGAAAGTTTTGTTCTCAGAACATCTCATACCGCTCGATTTATTTTTGTACAACCACTAAACATCCCATACAATGGAAATTTTCGAAAAAGTAAGCAAGGACATCATTGCCGCCATGAAGGCAAAAGACAAAATGCGCCTTGAAGCACTCCGCAACGTGAAGAAATTCTTCATCGAAGCCAAGACGGCTCCGGGAGCCAACGACACCCTCGACGATGCCACCGCACTGAAGATACTCTCCAAACTCTCCAAGCAGGGCCGCGACACTGCTGCGCTCTACCGCGAGCAGAACCGTCCCGACCTCGCCGAGGAAGAAGAGGCACAGGCTGCCGTCATCGAAGAATATCTTCCCAAAGCGCTCACTCCCGAAGAACTCGAGGCCGAAGTGAAAGCCATCATCGCCGAAACGGGCGCCACCTCGCCCAAGGAAATGGGCAAGGTGATGGGCGTGGCCAGCAAGAAGCTCGCCGGACGTGCCGACGGCAAGGCCATCTCCACCCTCGTCAAGCAACTTCTTGCCCAGTAAGAAAAACAGAACAATGCGAAAATCCGCGCCGCATCCTTAAGCCGAAAAGTAAAGGATACGGCGCGGATTTTATTAAAGCGTTGTATTTCAAACACTTGCAGTTTCAAAACGGATGCCGCCGTTTGAAACAAAAATTCCAAGCCTTGAAATTTTTGTTTCAAGCCTTGGAATTCGAATTTTCTGCCTTGGAATTTTCACGGAATGCGCATGCGCTGAGGCCCTCGGTGCTTGCGCATTTTCGTGTGCCGTAAATCAGAACAATTGCTTCAGCACGGCGAGCGATTTCAGTTCGGGGAAAGAAGGCAGATGGAGCTTGTAGAACGCATTGATCAGTTCCAGCAGGCGCGTGCGTTCCGCCCCGTTGAAGCGAAACACCCTCATGTTGCCGTAGCGCATACGCAGAATCAGCGGAAGGAGCGCCGCGTCGTGCGGCTCAAGCACATCGGCGTGCATCGGCTTTGTGGCGCAAAACGTGCACGAGCGCATGTCGAACCATGCCCCGTCGAAGAAATCCTCCACCGTGGGCATGAAACCAAGAAAACGCGTGAGGCGGAGCAGAAACACGATGTGGAAGTTCGAGAAGTCGTGTTCGCTCTCATCAAGCCACTCCATGCTCTTCTCCACAAAAGCAAACACGCCGCGCGCATCGCTCTCCGTGCGCACCGCATAGTGGAGAAACTCGGCGAGGAACAGCGCCATGGCCGACTTGTAAGGGTCGTAGGGTAGGGAAGAGAACGCGTAGGCCGACTGCACCGCCTTCGGCCGCTGAAACTGCGCCGTGGGTCGGTCGTTCCATTCCACCTCCAGCAACGCCAGCGGCTGGAACAGCGTGTGGCGCACCGCCGCCCGCTTCGAACGGCTCACGCGCACCATCATCGTCACGCAGCCGCGCGCCTCCGTCAGGAGGTCCACAATCAGTTGCTCGTCGCCGTAGCGCAAAGTGGTCAGTACAATAGCTTTTGACTTCATCGCAGAGTGTCTATATATATAATAGGGGGAAATGCGAAGCGCATGGCGGCAACCGTGTGTCGTTTCGCCGTTCGAGAGCCTGCGCTCATTTCGCCTTTCCGTTCCTTGCAAAGTTAGGGAAAACGCCTTGCGAAGGCCCTTAAAACGGGCTTTGAAGCAGAAAAATCACTTTTTTCGAAAAAAAATAGGGAAAAGGCTTGGCTGGTATGTGTAAAGGCAGTACCTTTGCACTCGCAAATGAGGAACAACACCTCACTAAGCAAAACACAAACAACGGCTTGGTCCCTTCGTCTATCGGTTAGGACGAGAGATTTTCATTCTCTAAAGAGGAGT
>CAVCAV010000007.1:0-15028 GCA_963600165.1 Christensenella sp. UBA1685
GACGCCGCCAATGCGAAGTCAGGAGACTTCGCCCCCATACGCTTTCGCCCCCATGAAAGCGCAGCTCATTTGCATATTTGCACATTCGCACATTTGCACATTCGCGAAGCGTCGCCCCCATCGCCCGCAAAGCACTCCACATTTGCACATTTGCACATTTGCATATTTGCACATTATAAAATCCATGCCCACTCTCCCCACATACGCTTCGGTGATGCTCCCGCTGGCTCTGCCCAGGGTGCTCACCTACCGGCTTCCGCAGCCCCTGGCAGCGAAAGTCAGCGTGGGCGTACGCGTGGTAGTGCCACTGGGCAAACGCAGGTTCTACACGGCCGTTGTGGTGGGGCTGCCGACGGAAGCGCCCGAACCCGGCATGGAACTGAAAGAGGTGTGTGAAGTGGTCGACGACGCCCCCGTGGTGACCATCCCGCAGCTCCATCTGTGGAAATGGATGGCCGACTACTACATGTGCACCGCCGGCGAAGTGATGAAGGCCGCACTCCCCTCCGGGCTCAAGCTCGAGAGCGAAACCCTCCTCGTGCGCAACGCCGACTTCTGCGAGGACGAAACCCGTCCGCTCACGCCGCGCGAACGCCAGCTCTACGACGCGCTCGCCCCGCAAAAGGCGCGCAGCCTCGAAGCCGTGGAACGCGAACTCCGCTCGGGAAGTCTGCTCGCCACCGCCCGTCGGCTCATGGGGCTCGGTGCCGTAAGCGTGCGCGAAACGCTCTCGCAAGCTTTCAAGCCCCGCACCGAAACCCACGTGCGCCTGTGCGAAGCCTTCGCCACGCAAGAGCGACTCAACGAACTCTTCCCCACCCTCAAGCGCGCTCCCGCTCAGGAGAGTCTCCTGCTGAAATATCTCGACGCCTCGCACGCCGCCACCGCCATAGCCCTCCACAACGCTTCGCTCCTCAAGGAAGTGAGCAAGCGCGACCTCCTTCAAACGGTCGAAGGCAGCGGCGAAGCGGCCTTCAACGCCCTGCGCAAAAAAGGCGTGCTGGAGACCTATGCCTTCGAAGTGGGCCGCCTGCGCACCGTAAAGCCCGTTGAGGGCGTGAACCAGCGTCCGCTCAACGAGGAGCAGCAGCGCGCCGCCGACGCCATTCGCGAAAGCTTCAAGAGCCACCGCGTGTGTCTGCTCCACGGCGTCACCTCGAGCGGAAAGACGGAGGTCTACATCCACCTCATCCGCGAAGTCATCGCACGCGGCGAACAGGTGCTCTACCTCGTGCCCGAAATAGCCCTCACCACGCAGATTACCACACGCCTCGGACGCGTGTTCGGCAACAAAATGGGCGTGTACCACTCCAAGTTTCCCGATGCCGAACGCGTGGAACTCTGGCTGCGGCAACTCACTCCGCAAGCCTTTCCCCTCATCCTCGGCGTGCGTTCGTCGGTGTTTCTCCCCTTTCGCCGCCTCGGCCTCGTCATTGTGGACGAAGAGCACGAAACGAGCTACAAGCAGCAGGACCCCGCTCCGCGCTACAACGCCCGCGACGCCGCCATTGTGCTGGCCGCACAGAACGGGGCAAGGGTGCTGCTCGGCACCGCCACGCCCTCGCTCGAGAGTTACCGCCACGCCACGGAGGGCAAGTACGGACTGGTGCGTATGCTCCACCGCTTCGGCCACGTGGAGATGCCCGAAATAGTGGTGGAGGACGTGAAGGAACTGCGGCGCAAGAAGCAGATGAAAACGCCCTTCTCGCCCCGCCTCACCAACGAGGTGAGGGAAGCTCTTGCCCAGGGCGAACAGGCCATTCTCTTCCAAAACCGCCGCGGCTACTCGCCCGTGATGGAGTGCCGCACCTGCGGATGGACGCCGCGCTGCACCCACTGCGACGTGACGCTCACTTTCCATCAGAAGATGGGCCGCCTGGTGTGCCACTACTGCGGAACGAGTTACGACGTGCCCAAACGCTGTCCCTGCTGCGAAGGCACCGACCTGCGCGACATGGGCTACGGCACGGAAAAGATTGAAGCCGCGGCGCAGAGCGTTTTTCCCGACGCAAGGCTTGCCCGCATGGACCTCGACACCACACGCAGCCGCTCGGCTTACGAACAGATTATCGACGACTTCCAGCACGCGCGCACCGACGTGCTCATCGGCACGCAGATGGTGACGAAGGGACTCGACTTCGAACGGGTGCGCGTGGTGGGCATTCTCAATGCCGACCAAATGCTCAACCTCCCCGACTTCAGGGCGCACGAAAGAGCGTTCCACATGATGTCGCAGGTGGCAGGACGCGCCGGCCGCCGCGGCAAACGCGGACTGGTGGTGCTGCAAACGCGCCAGCCTGAACTGCCCGTGGTGGGCCAGGTGGTGCGCGGCGACTACGAGGCGATGTACCGCAGCCAGATGGAGGAGCGCGAAGCGTTTCACTACCCGCCGTTCTACCGCCTCGTGTACATCTTCTTCAAGCACCGCTACGACGAAACGGCAGGCCATGCCGCGGAGGTGTACGCCAACTTCATCCGTCCCCACTTCGAAGGTTGCGTGCTGGGTCCCGACCGCCCCGAAGTGGGCCGCATTCAGTCGCTCTTCATCCGCAAGATTGTGCTGAAAGTTCACCCCGACCTCCCCGCCCAAGGCGTGCGCCGCACGCTCCTCGCCGCCCGCGACGCCACCCTCGCCCAGCCAGGCATGAAAAGCCTCACCATCGTCTTCGACGTGGATCCGCTTTGACTATGGGGGCGACGCTGCGCGAATGTGCAAATGTGTAAATGTGCAAATATGCAAATGTACTGCGCGGCATATGCGCCCTCATGTTACGCATTTGCGCCGTGTAGAGCGCGACGATTCAATCGTCGCCCCCACAAGCGGTACAAAGCGCCCCCCATTTGCACATTTGCACATTCGCACATTAAATAACATCTCCTTTCCCATGAAAATCCTCCCCTTCCTCTGCTCCCTCGCACTCTCCCTCGGCGCACAAGCGCAAACGCAGCCCGCCGACTACGTCAACACCTTCATCGGCGGTGCCGCCAACGGCCACACCTTCCCCGGCGCCTGCGTACCCTTCGGACTCATCCAGGCCAGTCCCGTGACGGGCGCCACCGGCTGGCAGTACTGTGCGGAATATCTCAACACCGACACACGCATATGGGGGTTCTCGCAGACCCACCTCAACGGAACGGGTTGCGTGGACCTCGGCGACGTGATGCTCATGCCCTCCACCGCACGAAGCGACCGCAAGGACTACCGCAGCACGTTTGACAAAGCCACCGAAACGGCGCGTCCCGGCTACTACGCCGTGACGCTCGCCGAAACCGGCGTGCGCGCCGAACTCACCGCCACGCCCCACGTGGCCTTCCACCGCTACACCTTCGAACGCACCGACTCTGCCGCCATCCTCGTGGACCTCCAGCACGGAGCCACATGGAGCGAGAAGCAGTACCGCTCGCACGTGGAAGCCTGCGAAGTGAACTGGGAGAACGACCACACCCTCTCGGGCCATGTGCGCACCAGCGTGTGGGTGGACCGCGACGTCTATTTCGTGCTCACCTTCGACCGCCCCATGAAGTGCGTGACGAACCTTCCGCTCGCCGACACCGAGCGCGGCAACCGCATGCTCGTAAGTTTCGACCTCAAACCGGGCGAACAGGTCTGCGCAAAGGTGGCCCTCTCTTCCGCCTCCATCGAAGGCGCACGCCGCAACCTTGCCGCCGAACTTCCCGAGTGGGACTTCAACACCACGCAGCAAACGGCCTACGACACGTGGAACAAACAGCTCAAGCGCATCGACGTGGAGGGGACGAAAGACGAACTCACCAATTTCTACACGGCTTTCTACCACGCCCTCGTGCAGCCCAACAACATAGCCGACGTGGACGGCACCTACCGCAACGCCAAGGGCGAACTGGCCAAGGCCGAAGGCGGCACGTTCTACTCCACCTTCAGCACTTGGGACACCTACCGCGCCGCCCATCCGTTCTACACCATCGTGATGCCCGACATGGTGGACCCGCTCGTGCGCTCGCTCGTGGCACAGGCCGAAGTGCAGGGCCATCTGCCCATATGGACGCTTTGGGGAAAGGAAAACTACTGCATGATTGCCAACCACAGCGTGAGCATCGTGGCTGAAGCCTACCACAAGGGCTTCCGCGGATTCGACGCCGAACGTGCCTTCGCCGCCGTGAAACGCACGCAGACGGAGAGCCACAAGATGAAGTCGGACTGGGAGACTTACATGAAATACGGCTACTACCCCACCGACCTCGTGGCCAACGAGAGCGTGAGCAACACGCTCGAGAGCGTCTACGACGACTATGCCGCCGCCGACATGGCACGCCTCATGGGAAAGAAGGACGACTACCGCTACTTCTCGCGCCGCGCCGGCTTCTACCGCAACCTCTTCGACCCTTCCACCCACTTCATGCGTCCGCGCCTTAGCAACGGCGAGTGGAAAACGCCCTTCAACCCTTCCGACCTCGCACACGCCGAGAGCAACGGAGGCGACTACACCGAAGGCAACGCATGGCAGTATACCTGGCACGTGCAGCACGACGTGGACGGACTCATCAAACTCATGGGGGGCAACAAACCGTTCCTCGCCAAACTCGACTCGCTCTTCACCGTGAAACTCGAAGGCCAGAAGCTCGCCGACGTGACGGGCCTCATCGGACAGTATGCCCACGGCAACGAACCTTCCCACCACGTGACTTATCTCTATGCCCTTGCCGGACGCCCTTCACGCACGCAGGAACTGGTGCGTGAGATTTTCGACACGCAGTATGCCCCCACCCCCGACGGCCTTTGCGGCAACGACGACTGCGGACAGATGTCGGCGTGGTACATGCTCTCGGCCATGGGCTTCTATCCCGTCAATCCCGTCTCGGCCGAATATGTGTTCGGCGCACCCCAGCTTCCCCGCATCACGCTCCATCTGCAAAACGGACGCACCTTCACCGTGGTGGCAGAAGGCCTCAGCCGCGACAACAAATACGTGCAGCGCATCACGCTCAACGGCCGCACCTGCAAGGGCCGCACCATCAGCCATGCCGACATCATGCGCGGCGGCGAACTCCGCTTCGTTATGGGTGCCACACCGAACGACAAGTAATTAGCGAACGATGGGGGCGCAAGCGCATGGGAGCGAACGATGGGGGCGAAGTCTCCTGACTTCGCGCTCTACACGGCCTACACCCTCTATGGGGGCGACGATTGAATCGTCGCGCTCTACACGAAAAACAGAGCGTCGAAGCGAACTCTCACGAGCTTGCTTCGACGCTCTGACTATTCCGTGTAGAGCGCGAAGTCAGGAGACTTCGCCCCCATGCGCTTGCGCCCCCCATCGTTCGCCCCCATCGTTCGCTCTCAGGCTCACGATGCCCCCTGCCGATAGCGCGCCCGAATCATCTTGAAAGTAGTGTCCACCACAAGGCGGTCGTACTTTTTGTAGTCGCCGTCGCAAAGGTCGAGTTCGGCCCAGCTCACGAGGCACTGGTGGCGGCGCGCCACCATGTCGCTTTCTCCGGGTTCGGCGGCAGTGAAGCCCATCAGTTCGTGGGCCGCATTCCACCGCAGGTGTTCGCATTTCGCCTCGTTCTCCCAGCGCTCGGCATACTCCTTCGGCCTGTTCATCCCTTCGCCAATGTTGCCGAAGAAAGCAGGGAGGAAACGTTTGGTGCGGCTTATTCTTTTGCTCCATTCTTCAGGCATGAGTTTGAGACCTTCATAGGGATTGTAGCAGCCGAGGAAAGCCTTCACGTCGGAGATTTCACATCCCGTGAGCGCCAACTTGGTGAGCATGTGCAGACAGTTGGCCATGTCCTGACGCTCCTGGCGGAGAATGTTTTGCGCCACGTAGAGCGGAACGGTTTTCTCCGTACGGTAATCGTCCTTCGCTTTGCTCCGCTCTATCTGGGCATATACGTCGCGCCGCTCTTCCCACGTCTGCACATTTGATTCGTCGTTACCATTCTCGCAAAGCTGGTAGTTGCGGTAGAACTCCGCAGCATCGCGCAGCAGCGTATCGGTGACGATGTTGTCGTAGGAATAAATCTCCTCCAACGTGCCGAAGACGCGCACGGCATGGGGATAGTCGGGATTGGCCGTATTGAAAAGGCGGGCCATCTGCATCATCTTGGCCTCGTTGGCCTGTTCGTGCACGCGTACCCAAAGGGCAAAGTCCTCCAAATGGTTGTGGCGCAAACGGCACGCTTGGTTGTAGAGTTGTTCGGCCAGTTCAAGGTTCTGCCGGTCGCAGCCCGTGCAGAGCGCCACAGCGTTGACGGAGGGGAGAATTGCTTCAATCGTTTCGTGGAAACCCGCACCGCTTTCTTCAGAAGTGAGGAAATGGACGCGGCGGTTGCAGCGGAGTGCGGGCTTGTCCGCCAGATAGCGCGCCTTGAGGGTTTCCACGTTGGGGTCGGCAATGTGGATGGTCAGCGGACACGCCGACCTGCCGTCTTCTGCGGGCAGCGCTCCGAATTCGTAGAGGAATTCAAACATCTGCTGGCCCGTGCGTCCGAAGCCTACGATGAGAAATTCCAACGGAGCGGTGGCCACGGCCCGTGCACCGTTGGGATGGGCGAACCTTACGGGTTGGCACTCCTCGCTGCGCTTGAGCGAGAGCACGGAAAGCGCGGAAGGGTCTATGCGGTGCAGGCGGCAGGCTTGCGGAGAACGGCGGCAGATGAGCTGCTCGGCTTCGGCAATGCGGCCCGCAGCGAATTGCGTGGTGCTGTAGTGCACTTGCAGACTCTGCCAACCTTCGGCATCGGCGGCACGGGACAGGCGGTAAGCATTGCGAAGGTTGGCGTCTTCGTCGGGGGTGAGGAAAAACACGTGGCATTCGGCCTTGCCCTCGCTGTCGGTACGCATGGCGGCGCTGAGGAGCGGAAGTCCGGTCTGGCTCAGCGTATCTTTTCCTTTTAGTGCGTCACAACAAGTCTCGGCCAACACATCGCTGTGGGAACAGCACACAAGGGCGCCGAGCGCCTCGGCTTTGTCCATGGCGTCGTGCAAAGTGGCAAGTCCGTTGAAGACGTTGGATAGGGAAAACTTCGGACTTTTCTGCGTTTCAAACGGTGTTCGTA
The DNA here is from genome assembly GCA_963600165.1 of Christensenella sp. UBA1685. Lineage (GTDB taxonomy): Bacteria > Bacteroidota > Bacteroidia > Bacteroidales > Bacteroidaceae > Alloprevotella. The sequence goes on from CAVCAV010000007.1 coordinate 7,042, forward strand.
CGAACACGACGGCGCTGTCGTCGTTCATCTTCTCTTTCTCCAAATGTGTCCTTATGCTTCGGGCGAGCGTGAGTTCGGCGTCGCCCATTCCCCATATCACATAGAACCGTTTGTAGTCGTGGCTCAGCAGGCGAAGGCTGGAGCGCATCCGCATGCCGATCTGTTTCACCACAAAGGCCACGCTGACGATGACCGCAGCAAAGTGCGTCATGCTGAAGAAGGCCATGTAGAGGGCGTTGCCGCCGGTTTCGGTGGTGCCTTTCAGCGCATCGCTCACGCCGATGAGTCCGCTCTGGCCGGCAAACATGGACGTGGCGGACACGAGCGAACGCAGCAGGAGCGAGGGCGCGTTTTGGTACGACGCGCCGTAGTTGTAACCCACCACGTAGATGGCCACGCCGCAGAGCCATACGCCGACGGCCTGTTTGCCGAGATGGTTTACGAGCCATTGGCGCGGACGGCGCACCATGAAGAGCGACAGATAGAGAAGGGTGAGCAGCAGCAAAAGGCTGAGTTTGTCGTGCCAGCAGAGAACGGCTACGGCAGCAACGGCGAGCACGAGAGCGGTGCGGCAAGCTGCCTTGTGGCGGTAAAACCATCGGCTGGTGCGAAGAAGGTAATGGTAGTTGGGTTTCATGGATTCGTGTATTTTAGGGTGTAAATGTAAGGATATCTGGGCAATCGTGAAAGAACTTTTGGATTTTCGCGAACAATAGGGGCGAAAGCGCATGGGGGCGAACGATGAAGCGAACGATGAGGGCGAAGTCTCCCGACTTCGCGCTCTACACGGCGTGCGCCCTCTATGGAGGCGACGTTTAAAACGTCGCGTTCTACACGGCGAGGACAAAGCGGCGAAGCGAGCTCAGGAGAGCTCGCCCCCATCGTTCGCCCCCATCGTTCGCCAAAAACGGCCCGCAACGATTACAATCGCTGCGGGCCGTTTCTATTGTAAGTTGTGAAAGATTACGCGTTCGTGCGGTGGCTTTCCACCCAGCGGCGTGCGTTGACGAAGGCTTCCATCCAAGGAGTGACGTCGTCGGCGCGGCGGTCGGCAGGATAGTAGGGATTCTGCCAGGGATAGAAGGCGCGCTCGAGGTGGGGCATCATGGCAAGGTGGCGTCCGTCGGCGCTGCAGATACCTGCTACGCTGTAGGAAGAGCCGTTGGGGTTGCCGGGATACTCGTCGTAGGAATATTTGAGCACCACGTTGTAGTCGTCTTCGGGGAGGGGAAGCGAGAACTTGCCTTCGCCGTGGGCTACCCAAATGCCGAGCTTGTCGCCGGAGAGCGAACCGAACATCACGCTGCGGTTCGTGGGCACGGTGACGCCGAGGAATGCGCTTTCAAACTTGTGGGAGTCGTTGTGGAGCATTCGTGCGCGCTTCTTGTGGTCGGGGTTGATGAGGTTGAGTTCCACCATGAGCTGGCAACCGTTGCACACACCGAGCGAGAGCGTGTCTTCGCGGGCATAGAAGCGGTCGAGGGCTTCCTTGGCTTTGGGATTGTAGAGGAAGGCACCGGCCCAACCCTTTGCAGAACCGAGCACGTCGGAGTTGGAGAATCCGCCGCAGAAGACAATCATGTTCACGTCGTCGAGCGTTTCGCGTCCGCTGATGAGGTCGGTCATCATCACGTCCTTCACGTCGAAGCCGGCGAGGTAGAGCGCATAGGCCATTTCGCGTTCGCCGTTCGTTCCCTTCTCGCGGATGATGGCTGCGCGGATGCCCGAAGCCTTGCGGCGGTCGGGGTTGAGACCGAAGTGCTTGAACGTACCCTGGAATTCGGGGTGGATGTGGTATTCGAGCGGCTGCTGCTTGTAGTTTTCGTAACGCTTGCGGGCACAGCCGTTGAAGCTCTGCTTCGTGTCGAGGAGGTAGGACGTTTCGTACCAAACGTCGCGGAGGTAGTCGATGCCGAACTGGTAGGTGGCGCCGTCTTTTTCCACCATAATCTGACGCTCCTCGGAGGGCGTACCGAGTTTCACATAAGCCACGCCGGCAGCATCGAGGATGTCCTTGAAGGCTTTCTTGTCCTTGTCGGCAATCTGAACCACCACGCCGGGATTTTCTGCAAAGAGAATCTTCACGAGGTCGGCACCCTTGAACTTGTCGAGCGCAATGTCGAGACCGCCTTCGGTGTTGGCAAAACACATCTCAAGCAGACAGGTGATGAGACCGCCGGCGGAGATGTCGTGGCCGGCAAGGATGAGTCCCTTGTTGACGAGTTCCTGCACAGCATTGAAAGCGTCGCGGAAGTAGTCGGTGTTCTTCACCGTGGGCACGTCGCTGCCTACGCAGCCAAGGCTCTGGGCGAAAGCGGAACCGCCGAGACGGAGGTCGTCGAAGGAGAAGTCGATATGGTACAAGGTGCTCTTCTTCACGGGCTTCACCACGGGGTTGACCACCTTGCGGATGTTGCTCACCTCGCCGCCGGCACTGACGATGACGGTGCCCGGGGAGATGATTTTCTCGCCGCCGGGATACTGCTGCGAGAGGGAGAGGGAGTCCTTGCCCGTAGGCACGTTGATTTCGAGCGAGCAGCAGAAGTCGCTGAGGGCTTCCACACCTTTGTAGAGGCGGGCGTCTTCACCCTTCTGCGAGCGGCAGGGCCACATCCAGTTGGCGGAGAGCGAAACGCTGTCGAGGCCTTCGGCAAGCGGTGCCCACACGATGTTGGTGAGCGATTCGGCTACGGAGAGCACCGAACCTGCTGCGGGGTCGGCAAGGCCGGCCTGGGGGGCATGGCCGAGTGCGGTGGCAATGCCCTTTGTGCCGCGGTAGTCGAGCGCCACTACGCCGCAGTCGGCGAGCGGGAGCTGGAGTTCGCCCTGGGTCTGCTGGTTGGCCACCTTACCCGTTACGGAGCGGTCCACCTTGTTGGTGAGCCAGTCTTTGCAGGCTACGGCCTCGAGCTGCAGCACGTTGTTGATATAGGAGTCGAGCTTGGTGACGTCGTAGGTGACGTCCTTGTAACGGCGTTCTACGGTTTCGTCCACCATGACGGTCTTGGGCGAGTGGCCGAACATCTGTGCCACGTCGAGGTCGAAGGGACGTACGCCGTCGGCCTGCTCAAAGGCGAAGTGGGCGTCGCCGGTGGTTTCGCCTACCACGTACATCGGGGCGCGTTCGCGCTCGGCAATCTTGCGTACGTGTTCGAGGTGTTCTTCCTGAATGAGGAGGCCCATGCGTTCCTGGCTCTCGTTGGCAATGATTTCCTTGGCAGAGAGCGTGGGGTCGCCGATGGGGAGCTGGTCCATGTGGATGAGTCCGCCGCACTCTTCAACGAGTTCGGAGAGGCAGTTGACGTGGCCGGCCGAACCGTGGTCGTGGATGGAAACGACGGGGTTGACGTCTTCTTCGCAAAGGGCGCGCACGAGGTTGTTGGCACGCTTCTGCATTTCGGGATTGGCGCGCTGCACGGCGTTGAGCTCAATGCCGGAGGAGTAGCGGCCGGTGTCGACGGAACTTACGGAACCGCCGCCGAGACCGATGCGGTAGTTGTCGCCGCCTACCACTACGACCTTGTTGCCCTTGGCGGGCGTGCCCTTCAGGCAGTCGCGCTTCGTGCCGTAACCGACACCGCCGGCCAACATGATGACCTTGTCATAGCCATACTTCTCGCCGTTCTCCTGGTGCTCGAAGGTGAGCACGGAACCTGCGATGAGGGGCTGGCCGAACTTGTTGCCGAAGTCGGAAGCGCCGTTGGAGGCTTTGATGAGAATCTGCTCGGGAGTCTGGTAGAGCCATTTGCGCACGGGAAGGATGTCTTCCCAGTCGCGTCCGCCGTCGAGACGGGGATAGGCCGTCATGTAGACTGCCGTTCCGGCAATGGGCCAAGAGCCTACACCACCGCCCATACGGTCGCGGATTTCACCGCCGGTACCGGTGGAAGCGCCGTTGAAGGGTTCTACGGTGGTGGGGAAGTTGTGCGTTTCGGCCTTGATGGAGATGACACTTTCGATGTCCTTCACGCGGAAGTAGTCGGACGTGGAATGGTCGGCGGGAGCGAACTGCTCGATGACGGGACCCTGTGCGAAGGCCACGTTGTCCTTGTAGGCGGAGATGATTTTGTGGGGATTCTCCTTCGTGGTCTTCTTGATCATGGCGAAGAGCGACGAGGGCTTTTCTTCTCCGTCAATGATGAACGTGCCGCCGAAAATCTTGTGGCGGCAGTGCTCTGAGTTGATTTGGGCAAAACCGAACACTTCGGAGTCGGTGAGCTTGCGTCCCAACTGTTTTTCCACACCGTGCAGATAGTCGATCTCGGCAGGGGAGAGGGCAAGGCCTTCCTGCTCGTTGTAGGCTTCGAGGTCGCTGATGTGCTCGATGGGTGCGGGCTTGATGTTGACGGTGAATACCGTTTGGTCGAGTCCGTTGTACATGCGCTGGAGCATAGGGTCGTGGTCGGCCGTTTCGTCCTTTACGGGGAAGTACTCCTCTATACGCGCAATGCCGTTGAGATTCATGTTTTGTGTAATCTCGACGGCATTGGTACTCCATGGTGTAATCATTTCGCGGCGGGGGCCTACGAACCAGCCCTTCAGGCTGTCGCCCTCTTCGAGGACGGCTTCGCCGTAGAGCCAGCACAGTTCTTTCACTTCTGCTTCAGAGAGCTGATGGTCCACTTCGGTGGCTATCACACTCTTTTGCGGTGTTCTAAAAAACAGAATCATAATGTGCTTAGGGGTTTGGTGTATGAATATGTGCTGCAAAGGTAAGGAAAAATGCCGAAAGGGCACTTGCACGATGTTACATTGTTGGGAGGGCGGGAACAAGTTGTGTGGTTTCGTTTGGATGTTTATTGCTCTACACGGCTTGCGCCTTCCATGGAGGCGACGTTTGAAACGTCGCGTTCTACACGATGTGGAATGAGCGGCGCAGCGAAGTCAGGAGACTTCGCCCCCATCGTTCGCCCCATCGTTCGCCCCCATCGTTCCCCCCCCCATAGACAAAAGAATGCCGGCATGCGGGGCATGTCGGCATTCGCTTATCACAAATTAATAAAGCGTATTTTTCAACGCATTCACAAGTGCTTTCGTAACGTAGGGGATTGCGGCGCGGTTACTCGTCGGCTTCGTTCCAGGGGAAGTCCTGCCACTCGGTCTTGCCGGAGAGCACGTCGCTTTCGCTTTCCACGTAAGATTCTTCGCTGCCCTTGATGGGCATGCTGGCGCAGATGATGCTCTCGGCGGATACGGCGAGGGTGCGCAGCACGGGACGGATATATTTCTTTTTCATTTGTATGTGTCTGTTTTGATGTGTGTAGAAATGAATGTGAGTAAGGGGGAATGTGCTGCGTTAGGGAACGAGCACCTTCTGTCCCTTGTCCGTCACGTAGATGCCGTGAACGGGATAGAGCACGGCGCGGCCGTTGAGGTCGTAGTACTTCGTCTGCTGTTCGTCAGCGCTGATGCGGCCAATGCCGTCGGTCTTGTGGAAGTCGAAGGCGAAGGCTGAAGTGGTGACTTCTGCTGCGGGCACGTTGCTGGCAAGGAGATAGGCCTTGTTGGCGGGCACTGCGGTGAGCTTGCTCTTGCAGAAGGCGGCAGCGCTGGTAGTCTTGTCGACGGCGAGCACGTAGGTGTCGAGTTCAGCGAAACCTGTGCGGCGTGCGGTGGCACCGGAGAGCTTGTTGTCGGCGAGCGTGTTGGTCGTTGCGGTGATGGTGAGGTTGGCGGTCGTTGCACCGTCGTGGTAGAGCACGGCACCGGTGTTGGCGGGGATGATGCCGTCTTCAATTTCGGTGAGCACCATGTTGCCGTTGGAGAGCTGCTGGGTGTAGTAGGCCTTCACACCGGACTCATTGTCCACCTGCACTGCGAAGGGGAAGCAAACGGAAGCGTAGTTGGCGGCGGAGATGGTTACGGGAACGGTGGTGACTTTCTCTATTTGCCAGTAGCAGCCTTTGTCTGACTCATCGTTGTATTGCATGACAACGCGTTTTCCGTCACTACTATTATATGCGCTATTGCCGTAGAATGCATTGATGATGTTGGTGCCGAGCTTGATGCGGAACATGTTGCCGGTTCCGCTGATGGCGTTCAGCGTATATTTGCCGACAGAGGTGTCGTCGGCAGACAGCGTGATGCTTACGTTGCTGGAATCGCACCAGACGCCGCCGTTGTTGGCATTGCGGATGGCGTAGCTGCCGTCGTCTTGTTTTTCAAAATGCCAAAGCATGGGGACGAGGGCTCCATCGCTTTCCACGCGGGTGATAGTGCGGTCGTTGTCGGTGGTCAAGGCGCCGTTTGTGTCGGTGCTGATGTCTGCGCTGGTGATGTATTTGTACGAGACTGCATCGTAGCCCGAAACAATGCGGTAGTAGGCATCGGCATCGGGAGTCTCGGGGGTAAGGGCATCTTTAGCGGTATTGTAGGCCAACTCCAATCCTATTACAGTGGTTGCGATATCGCGCTTTTCCATAGCGTCCTTAATCACGGTTGTATAGGCTCGGTTGTAGGTCGCCAAGTGGTTCTCGTCTGCCAATGATGACGGAATATTGACGCATGCTTTACCCACGGCAATGGCCGTTTCGTTTCCGTCCACTTTCTCGATGGTCCAAGCCGAGCCTCCGTCGTTTTGGGCATTGCCGTTGTTCCATACGCCAAGGCAGTTGCTGCAGTGGTCGCCCATGTAGGCGTTGTTGTTGTCTTTTACCTTAAGACTGAAGCCGCCGCTGCTGTTTGTCTTGACAATGAAGGTGCTTCCGTTGTCGGAGAGCGTGGCTTTGGTTGCGTTGTCTGCGCTGGACACGGTGAGGTAAGTGCCGGTTTGCTTGCAAAGGACCTTTACGCCGTAACCGTCTTCAAAGAATGCCCAAAGCGAACCGGTGAATTTGTTCCAGTCGGTAAAGTTTTTGAAACTTTGTGCCGAGCTTATGTTGTTGTCCGTAGCGGCTTGGTGGGTGAGGTACTTCGAGTCGTTGTTGCGGAACTTCACAGTGTACCAAGTAGCGTTCTCGCTGGTGCTGAACTCAAAAGGTATGGTGCCGGTGAGTGTAGGAGTTGTCGTGTTAGCCGTGCCTGTAAAAGTACAGTTGCTTTCGCTGACGGTGAGGTCTTCGTTTGTAAATGTAATGGTGCCGGTATAATAATATGGAAGGTCTACATCTAAGGTAATAGCGGGCTGGATGACGGGGTAGGCCTCGCCTGCCTTTGCAGCCTTATAGGAGGTTGCTTCATCAGACGTTGAGCTATTGGTGAGCACTTGCTTGGTGGCTACTGCTTTCGTGATGTTTGCCGACGCATAGTCGTTTGTGATGGAATAGGCGGCAAACATTACAAGCGAATTGCCGTCGCCAGGTTGTCCACCTTCCCAATAGTTAAGTGCATAATCGGTGGTGGTAAGATCGTTGGCATGAATGCAGAGCGGACTGCTGTAAGGATTGTAGTTCATCTCTTTCAGCGTGAATCCGCTTTCGAGTGCGCCGGTGTAGGTGTCGTCCCAATTGGCAGTTTGCAAAACAGCCGCATTGGCCAGCGTAGAAGCGGAGTTGAAATTGCCACCATGACCGGAACCTGCGGGGAAGTATGCGCCGTCGTTTGCGTTTTGGATTACCAAGCCGTTGTCTGTCTTGGTGATGTACCATACGTACGATTCGCCCGTTGCCGAGGACACGTCGGTAATGCTTTTGTTGATGCGGAATGAGCTGCCGCCGCTGCCTGTGTGGTAAACAAGGCCTTCATTGCCTTTCGCCTTTGCTTTCAGCACGTAGTATCCCGAAGTGAGGTCGGCATAAGCCGTAGGCGTGGTGCTGACGGTGAACGAGGTGTCCGCTACCGCAGCCGTGGCGATAAGCCATGCGGCCACCGCCATGAGTAAAGAAGTAATTTTCTTCATGTGTGCTTTATGTATTTGTTTGTTAACTATTCTCCCGAGGTATAACCTGTTCGTAGTCTTTTTTTGCTTTTGAATACGTTTTCTGCGTGCAAACATAGACGGAATTCGTAAACAGACCAAATGGGGGGGGGTAAATAATGTTAACGCGCA
>CAVCAV010000007.1:15136-28493 GCA_963600165.1 Christensenella sp. UBA1685
CAAATGGGGGGGTAAATAATGTTAACGCGCAAATATTTCTTCTTTTTGGCGAACGATGAAGCGAACGATGGGGGCGAACGATGAAGCGAACGATGGGGGCGAGCTCTCCCGAGCTCGCTTGAACGTAGAAGGCAACTTTAAAAGAATGCTTGTCTCGCGCAAGCGAGGTCAGGAGACCTCGCCCCCATCGTTCGCCCCCATAGCTCGCCTCCATCGTTCATGCAAAAAAAGTTCACCCCCATGCAAGCGGCGCAGAGGCTGCCTGCATGGGGGTGAACCCTATATATATAATAATGTGTGTGACTTACTTCACCACTACTTTCTTGCCGCCTACGATGTAGACGCCGGCGGGGAGGTTTTTGGTGGCGTTGTGACTCTTCACGCCCTGCTTGAGGAGAAGACCGGAAGCGGAGTAAACGTTCACGCTGCCCTGGGCGGTGGCGGCGTTGCCGATGCCCGAAGGTGTGTTGCTCTTGTAGGAGAGGCTGAAGTTGTCGAAGCAGTTCCAGTCGTAGTCGGTTGCTACGCTCTTCTTCACGCCGAGGCGGATGTCGCCCGGCTCCTTGAGTTCAAGCACCACGGTGTTGCCGCCGTAGTTCTTGTCGGTGTTGAAAGCCGTGTTGGCTCCTGACACACCGTCGGGGTAGGTGTAGGGCGACCAGGTGTAGGTCGTCACGCCGTCGTCGTAGAGCGACATGAACGGAGTGGAAGCTTCGTTCATGTAGAGCAGTGCGTTGAGTTTTTCCGTACCGTTCACGTGAGCTGCGTGGGCGGTGGAGCTGTTGCCGTTGCGGTAGAAACCCGAAGCGGTGAGCGTGTAGGTTCCGGCGGGCATGTTCTGCAGGATCTGGTAGGTGTCGTACGTCTTGTTGTACTGTTCTGCCACACCGCTGCTGGCGGCGGTAAGGCCCGTACCGGTCCAACCCGTAGAACCGTTGCTGAAGTCGGCGTTCACGATGAAGGCGGTGAGGTCGGCCTTGCCGTCGGTCACGAGACCTTCGATGTACTTGCGCTTGGCTTCGAGAATTTCGTTGATGGCAGCGGGGAGTGCCGTGTGGAGTTCTTCAACGGAAGTCTTGGCAAGAGCCTTCTCGGCGTTGGCGAGGGCTTCGTCGAAGAGCGTGAGTCCGCTTTCCTTCTTGAAAGCCTCGGCTTCGGTGATGCGTGCGCGGAGGTCGCTCCAAGCCTGGAGCACTTCATATTCGTCCTGGTTGACGGCGAGCACCGAACCGTGCTGGAACGAGCCCGTACCCTGGAGGGCAGCGGAGCTGGTGGGGTTCATGCAGAGGTTGTCGAGTTCGCACACCTTGTAGGCGCTTCCGCCGGAGTAGCGCATGTAGTAGAGGTTGTAGATGTCCTCGTTGATGCGGCGCATGGCGCTGGAGCCTTCCACCTGTTCGGAACCTTCGTTGGTGACGTGGAGCTTCTCTTCCCACGTTCCGCCCACGAGCACTTTGCAGGTAGCTTCGTAGATACCGCGGTCGGCACCGCTGGCACCTTCGCGCTTGTAGAAGAAGTGGTAGAGCGAGTCGTAGGGGTTGAACACGATGTCGCCGTCAATCACGGCATAGCCGGGGTCGAAGAACACGCGGGGCTGCGTAAGGGTCTTGAAGTCGGCGTCGGCGTAGGAGTAGTAGATTACGTCGTGGTTGTCGCCGCTGTTTTTCGAGAGCAGGGAGTAGTAGACGAGGTAAGCGCCCTTTCCTTCATAGGCCGTGGGGTCCCAGATGAACTGCGGAGCCCAAACGCGGTACATCTGTGCGTAGGCTGCGTCGGTCTTGTAGGCGTCGGTAGTGGCTTCGGGGTCGGAGAAGATGCTCTTGCCCTTACGGAAGTCGAAGGTGGTGCTTTCCCAGTGGATGAGGTCCTTGGAGCGGAGAAGGTTCATACCGTAGTTGCTCCATACGCCCGACACGGCGTTCTTCATGTCGGTGGTGGTCATGAAATATTCGCCTTCGCGCTGGCCTTTCTGGAGGTAGGCGTCGCGGGTGCCGTGTTCGATTTCGGCAAGTTCGGAAGTGTTGAACACTTCTTCACCGTTGAGGAGCACCTGGAACTTCTTGCCCTGGTCGGCAAGGGTGCCGAGGGCGAAGTTGGTGATTTCCTTGTTGGGGTTCATGAAGCAGTAGAGGTAACCGTACTCGGTGTCGCGCGGAGCGAGGTTGACGGGCACGTCCACTTTGGCAACGGAACCGTCGGCGAGGGTGACGGTGGCCTTGAGCGTGGCAGCGTTGAGGCTCTTGCCTTCGGGCTGCTTGTTCACCTTGAGCGTGGCGCTCCAGGTGGTCTGCGAGAGGGAAACGTAGCCGCTTTCCTTTTCGTCGAGCGTCCACTTGATGCTTTCACCGTCGTTGGTGGAAGTGGGGAGCTTGGCGTCGGCGTGGAGGAAGTTGAGCTTCGTGGTGTTGCTGGTGAGGAATTCCTTCACACGGCTGAGGTCGCTTGCCGAAGCATCCTTGCCTGCGTTGTCGGGGAGCGTGATGTCCTCGAGGTCGAGGGTGAAGATGTTGAGCGAGTAGGCGGGCACTTCGTAGGTGAAGTCGTGCTCGTTGAAGCTGGTGAGGTCGCTTTCCACGGGAGCCACGTTCTTCTGGTTGTCTATGGTGTTCTCGTCGGTACCGTCGGCGCTGGTGAGGAGGGTGAGCTTACCGCCCACGATGCGTGCGTTGTTCACGTTGACCGTTGCGGGCACGGCGTCGGAAGAGGTGTTGACCACCTTCACGTACATCTTCTTGGCAGCGTCGTCGATGGACGAGGCCACGTAGACCTTGCGGTCGGTGGGGATGTCGAACTCGTGGATGAGCTCGTCGTTGAGGTAACACTGCACGTGGGCGCCGGCTACCACTACGCGGATTTTGTAGGCCTTGTTGGCGATGATGCTGCCCGTGGCCGTGGCGAGGGTGGTTTTCGAACCGTTCTTGCAGTATTCAACGGCGTGCTTCGTGTTGCTCCATCCGCCGAGGTTCCACCAGAGGTAGTTGCTGGAGTCCTTGTACTTGAAACCGATGAGGAAGCCTTCGCTGCCGGAGAGCTTCTTGGCGTCGACCTCGAAGGTGTAGTTGTCGCCTACAGCCGTTTCGTTGTAGATGAACTTGCCCTGCATGGAGGCGTCGCCCTGCTTGAGCTGGCCGGCCTGGATGAACCAGTTGCCGCCGTCCTGCTTCTTCCAGGTGTCGCCGAGCGAGGTGAAGGTATCCTGGAAAAGCACGGTGCCGTCGGCGCCGGTAATCTTGAGGTTGTCGTAGGTGGCGGTGGTGCTCCAGGTGCTAAGGCCGAAGCCGCCGCCGATGGTCTGTGCGTTGTTTTCTTCAGTCCACTTCACGTTCTGCTTGCCCACGTGGGTAGGCATGAGCTGCTGCACGTAGTAGGACGGTGTGCCGTAGCTTTCGCTGGAGTTGAAGCGGATCATGTCGGGCTTCCACTTCTGGTCGTTTTCGTTGACGAAGATAGGAGCGTAGCTGTTCATGATACACATGTCGGAGTTGCGTTCCATACCGAGCATGTAGACGGCTTCGCCGAGAGCGGCGGTGAGGTGGCCGTTGGTGCCGTAGTTGGACGTCACGGCATATTCGCCCACGTAGACTTTAGGACGCGAACGGTCGTAGGCGTCGTACTTGGTATACTGCGAAGCGAACCATGCCGGGTTGCGGTAGTAGTGTTCGTCCACAGCGTCGACGGGGTGGCTGTTGCGCCAGGAGGGGTTGTCGGTGCCCCAAGCTTCCACGTTGCCGATGCACATCACTTCGGGATACTTGGCCTTCACGGCGTCGTAGAATGCGCGGTAGCGTTCGGCGTAGTGGTCGCTCTGGTCGGAGTTGCTGGAGAAGGTGTAGTTGTAGTTCTCGTTGCCGATTTCGAGCAAACGGAGGTTGAAGGGCTCGGGGTGGCCGTTGGCGGCACGCATGGCACCGTATTTGGTGGTAACGTCGCCGTTGCAGTATTCCAGTGCGTCGAGCGCTTCCTGAATGTAGTCTTCAATCTGGTCGTAGGGCTGCATCCATCCGTGGCCCATACCCATGTTGACCACGAAGAGGGGTTCTGCGCCGATGTCCTCGGCGAGCTGGAGCATTTCGTGGAAACCGAGACCGTCGCTGACGTTGTAGTTCCAGTTGACGTTCATGTGGCCGGGACGCTGCTCGATGGGGCCTACGGTCTTTTTCCACTCAAAGCGGTTCTTCAGGCCGTTCTGGCTCTGGCCTTCCACGTAGCATCCGCCGGGGAAACGCATGAAGGCGGGGTGCATGGCTTCGAGTTTTTCGGCCAGGTCGGCACGGCAGCCGTTCTCGCGGTCCTTGTAGGTGGGCGGGAAGAGGCTTACCACGTCGAGCACGATGGAACCGCTTTTGCTGCCGAGGATGCTGAGCGTACCTGCGGCGTCGCTACCGGTGGCGGTGATGGTGGCGGTGACTTTCGTCCAGTCCTTCTTTGAAGCGTCGAGGGCTATTTCGGCCGAACCGAGGCTCGTCTTCTTTGAAGAGTTGAGCTGTACGGTGAGTTTGCCGTTCCAGCCGTCGGAGTTCTTCACCCAGGCGGAGAATTTGTAGGTGTTGCCCTTCACGATGTTCATTCCCCAGAAGCCGGAGTTCTGCACGCCGTCGCCTGAGGAGTTGAAGGTTACCTTGAGGGCCTGCTTCTGTGCGTCGTTGAGGAGTCCGTCGGTGACAAGGCTGATTTTGCCTTTGCTCACGGCCGACCACGACGTGGCGGAAGAGGTGTTGTCCTCGAAGGAGCGGTTCTGCACGAGTTCGGCGTAAAGGCCGCCGTCGCCTGCATGGTTGATTTCCTCAAAGAAAATTCCGTAGTGGAGTTTTCCGATGTCGGCGCCGCGACTTCCGGCGTCGACGTTGAGCACCACGTTGTTTTGTGCCGCAAGGGGCAGCACGCCACAGGTGAGTGCCGAGGCATAAACGATGTGTTTTAACCAGTTCATTTTTCTGTGGTTGTTGGGTTAGTGACGGAAGGCGCCGCTGGGGCTTCTTCCGTGCTTTATGTAGTTTTGATGATTATTAGATGTGGCAAAAGTACATCTTATTTGCCAACTTGACCCTACAAATTTCGTTCATTAGGCTATAAATAATGAGCAGAAACGCCGGGAAGGGCGGCAGTTGCTATATATAAGAGGTACGCGCGTGCGCGCGAAAGGTGTGTAGCTTTGCGTATGGGGGCGTAGCGTATGGGGGCGTAGCACATGGGGGCGAGGTCTCCCGACCTCGCTTACGCGTTATAAGGTATTAAAGTATCGGATTTAGATTTTGCATCGCAAACTGAGCGGAAATCCAAATGCGAAAGTCGGGCAAGGTATCTTTCTATAAATTATCAATGCCCTTACGCTTGAGCGAGCACAGGAGAGCTCGCCCTCTCAGCACGGCGTTTCGGAAAAATTCCAAGGTTTGAAACTAAAATTCCAAGCCTTGAAATTTAAATTCCAAGCCTTGGAATTTTTGTTTCAAAACGGGGAATTCGTTTTGAAACTGCAAGTGTTTGAAATTCAATGGGTTGCAAAAACGCTTGCTTGCCGTGTAGAACGCGACGTTTTAAACGTCGCCTCCATAGAGGGCGCACACGCCGCGCAGCTCATTTGCACATTCGCATATTTGCATATTTGCACATTCGCGAAGCGCCGTGTAGAACGCGACGTTTCAAACGTCGCCTCCATAGAGGGCGCATTTGCAGCGCAGCTCATTTGCACATTTGCATATTTGCACATTTGCACATTCGCGAAGCGCCGTGTAGAGCGCGAAGTCAGGAGACTTCGCCCCCATACGCTACGCCCCCATACGCTATGTTACATTCGCTATGTTCCATACGCAACGCCTCATATGTTACGCTACGAAGCATCGTTATTGCGTTCGCTTATCTCCTTTCCATACAAAAAATGCGCTGAAAGTCACTGCCTTATTTCGGGAAAACCCTTAACTTTGTTGCGTTTCTTTCCGCGCGCACGTGCCAAACAGGTGCACAAAGCGCGCCGCCATTATCCACATAAGGCTTGAGTTAACCAAGAAAAACTCTCAAAATAAACCTAATACAATAGCAATGAAAAAGTTTACACTTTTACTGCTCACAATGTTCGTCTGTCTGCTGGCAGGCGCACAGAGCAAGTTGCCCGACTTCAGCACGGACGACACCCCTGTGTGGTATACCGTGCAGTTCAAGACCGGCAGCGCCTACCTCTCCGATGCCGGTGCAGGCAACAAAATGGTGACGGTGGCCTCCACCAGCAGCACCAGCCAGCAGTTCCAGTTCATCGGAACCCAAAGCGAGTTCGTGATGAAGAGCAAGGCCGGCCGCTACGTGGCCTACAACGGCTCCTACTTCACCACCACCGCCTCGGCCGACAACGCTGAGAAGCTCGCCATCATCAAAGGTTCTGCCAACAACTACTTTGAAATACAGCGCACCGCTGCCACCTCCAAGGCCATGAACCAGTGGGGCGGCACAGGCGCAGGCAAGAACCTCGGCGAATGGAGTACGGGCGACGACAACAACCAGCTCTACTTCAACCTCGTAGGCGTGAAGTGGCCCACCTTCTCCACCGACGACACCGAGAAGTACTACTACGTGAAGTTCAACCGCTCCTCACGCTACCTCGCCGAGAGCACCAACGGCACCGACAACTGCATCCGCCTCTATAGCGTGGACGACGTGGACGGCCAGAAGTGGAAGCTCGTGGGTACGAAAGACAACTTCCAGTTTGTCAACAAGAGCGGCAACATCATTGCCGTAAGTTCCACCTCCATCTCCACCACCGAAGGCGGCGTAAACCCCAATCCCCTCCGCTACGGCACCACCGAGCAGAGCGGCGGTTTCAAACTCGTTGAAAGCACCAACACCACCAACGGTTCGGGCTTCGAAATCGTGGCCAACTCCAAGAGCGGCAACAACTACGTCAACATGTGGGGTTCTGTGGTAGAAGGCAACACCCTCGGCTTCTGGCAAGCCGGCGACCAAAACAACGTATGCACCTTCGTCGACCCCGACGACATGGACTACGCCGACTACAAGAGCACCGGCATTGAAGGCTATGTACCCGAGCACGCCCTCACCCTTTGGTACACCGAACCCGCCACCACCGCCAAACTCTACAGCGGCGGCCAGGGCTACTCCAACTGGATGGAATATTCCCTCCCCATCGGCGACGGACAGTTCGGCGCCAGCCTCTTCGGCGGCATGTACAAGGACGAGATACAGTTCAACGAAAAGACCCTCTGGACCGGCACCGCAGCCAAGTCGTCGTCGGGCGGCAGCGGCTACGGCAAGTATGAAAACTTCGGTTCAGTCTTTGCAGAAGACCTCAGCGGCGAGTTCAGCACCACGGCTTCCAAGGCCGCCAAGGACTACTTCCGCCAGCTCGACCTCACCACCGCCACCGGCAAAACCCAGTTTACCAGCCAGAGCGGCGTGACCTACACGCGCGAATACATCGCCTCCAATCCCGCCCGCGTAGTGGCAGCCCACTACACCGCCAGCGAGAAAGGCAAAATCAGCCTCCGCTTCACCCTCGAGCCCGGCTATTCGCTCAAGAAGTCCGCAGCCTACGACAACGGCGAAGGCTACTTCAGCGGCAAGCTCGACCTCGTCAGCTTCAACGCCCGCATGAAGGTAGTGCCCACCGGCGGCACCATCGAAACCACCGAAGACGGCATCACCGTGACCGGCGCCGACGAAGTGCTCCTTCTCCTTGCCGGCGGCACCGACTACGACGCTTACGCCAGCACCTACATTTCCAACACCGCAGCCCTCTCCTCCACCATTGAGGCACGCCTCAACGACGCCGAGAAGAAAGGCTGGAGCGAACTCCTCGCAGAGCACGAGGCCGACCATCAGAAGTACTTCAGCCGCGTAGACTTCCAGCTCGACGGCACGAAGAACGAAGTGCCCACCAACAAGCTCATCGACACCTACTCAAGCGGCAAGGGCACCAACGCCCTCATGCTCGAGCAGCTCTACTTCGCCTACGGCCGTTACCTTGAGATAGCCTCCTCACGCGGCGTGGATCTCCCCTCCAACCTCCAGGGCATCTGGAGCAACATGGTCAACCCCGCCTGGAACGCCGACATCCACTCCAACATCAACGTGCAGATGAACTATTGGCCCGCCGAGCCCACCAACCTCAGCGAGATGCACCTTCCCTTCCTCCACTACATCTGGAACGAAGCCGAAAACCACAGCGAATGGAAGCAGTGGGCCAAGAACAGCGGACAGACCCGCGGCTGGACCTGCTATACCGAAAACAACATTTTCGGCGGCGTTAGCTCCTTCATGACCAACTACGTCATTGCCAACGCCTGGTACGCTTCGCACCTCTGGCAGCACTACCGCTACACCCTCGACAAGGATTACCTCAAGAAGGTGTTCCCCGCCATGCTCTCCGCTTCGCAGTTCTGGATGGACCGCCTGAAGAAAGCCACCGACGGCACCTACGAAGCTCCCAACGAATGGTCGCCCGAACACGGACCCTCGTCCGAAAACGGTGTGGCACACGCTCAGCAGCTCGTTTACGACCTCTTCAGCAACACCCTCGCTGCCATTGAAGTGCTCGGCGCCGACGCCAACATTTCCGACACCGACCTCGACAAGCTCAACGACCGTTTCTCCAAACTCGACAACGGTCTCCACACCGAAACCTACACCGGCAACTGGGGCACCGACCGCATTGCCAAGAACACCCCCATCCTCCGCGAGTGGAAGTACAGCAGCTACACCGCCACCACCGAAGGCAAGGACCACCGCCACATGTCGCACCTCATGTGTCTCTATCCCTTCAGCCAGGTACATCCGGGCACGGCGCTCTACGACGCTGCCGTCAACTCTCTCCGCCTCCGCGGCGACGGCGCTACGGGCTGGTCGATGGGTTGGAAGATCAACCTTTGGGCACGCGCCCTCGACGGTGACCACGCACGCACCATCCTCAACAACGCACTCGCCCACAGCAACGGCGGCGCTGGTGTGTTCTACAACCTCTTCGACGCCCACGCCCCCTTCCAGATTGACGGTAACTTCGGTGCCTGCGCAGGTATGGCAGAAATGATCATGCAGAGCAATGCCGACACCATCCGCATTCTCCCCGCCCTTCCCTCCGCATGGAAGGCCGGCCACATGAACGGCATGAAGGCCGTGAAGGACTTCACCGTAAGCACCACTTGGGCCAAGGGCGCTGCCACCCGCGTGACCATCGTCAACAACCAGGGACAGACCATCCCCGTGCTCTACAAGAACCTCGCAAAGGCCAAGGTTTACGTCAACGACCAGCTCACCACGCTTGAAGTGGACGAGAACGGTGTGGCCACCCTCTCAGGCGATGCAGGCACCACCTATGTGTTCGATTTCGACGGCACCTACAAGCCCACCGGCATTCAGACGGCTTCCGACAATGCCTTCAGCATGAACGTGGAAGGTCGCCGTGTAAGCATCAGCGGCAAGGACCTTCAGCAGGTTCGCGTGCTCGACCTCTCCGGCCGTACGCTTCAGAAGACCTCCCGCACTTCCTTCACCGTTGACCGTGCCGCCGGCCACAGCTTCGTCATTGAAGCCACCGGCAAGGACGGCCGCGTCACCACGCAGAAGGTAGTGCTCAAGTAACGGATTCTCTTTGTCCAATCACTTAATACCCGTTGCGGGCAGACAAACTTCACGTTGAAGTTCGTCTGCCCGCAATTTTCTATAGGGGCGAACGATGGGGGGCGAGCTCTCCCGAGCTCGCTTGCGCGAGCAAAAAATGCTCTTTGCTATTTTGCAGACAGCCATATACACAGAAAGATATCCCGCAAACCGACACATTATCAATAGCTATCAGCATATATTCCCGATTTTGTCGGAACATTTGGTCACCACACTTAAGCTCCATAACTTTGCCGAGTCAATCAGCAACAGTAAAAAGAAAAACATATGAGCACCAATCAAACTGTCAGAACCAATGTGCTGGGCTATCCGCGCATCGGCAAAAAGCGCGAGCTCAAGAAAGCTTGCGAAGCCTATTGGGCAGGAAAGACGAGCCGCGAAGAACTCGAAGCCACGGCCGCCAGTCTGCGCAAGGAAAACTGGACTTTGCTCCAGAACGCCGGCATCGACCTCATTCCGTCCAACGATTTCTCCTATTACGACACCACGCTCGACCTCGCCCTCTCGCTCGGAGCCATTCCGGCACGCTACGAGAGTCTGAAGTCCGACGAGCTGCGGCTCTATTTCGCCATGGCACACGGCGAGCAGACGGAGCAGGACGACGTCATTGCCATGGAGATGACGAAGTGGTTCGACACCAACTACCACTACATCGTGCCCGAGTTTGTGAAGGACCAGCAGTTTGAAGTGTTCGACACCAAAGTCGTCGACGAGTTTTGCGAAGCCCTCGCGCTGGGCATCAAGACGAAGCCCGTGCTCCTCAGTCCCGTTTCGTTTCTGCTCCTCGGCAAGGAGAAGGAAGAAGGCTTCCACCGCCTCGACCTTCTCGACCGTCTGCTCCCCGTGTATGTGCAGTTGCTCAAGGCCCTTGAAGAAAAAGGAGCCGAATGGATTCAGATAGACGAGCCGTATCTCGCTCTCGACCTCAACGCCCAGCAGCAGGCCGCCATCACGAAAGCCTACGACTACATCAGCAGCCACACGCAGTTGAAAATACTTGTGGCCACCTATTTCGAAGGACTGAAGGACAACGCCCCGCTGGCCGTCTCGCTCCCCGTGGCCGCCCTGCACCTCGACCTCGTGCGCTGCCCCGAACAGCTCGATGCCGTACTCCGCATTCTCCCTGCCGACAAGCAGCTCTCGCTGGGCGTGGTGGACGGACGCAACATTTGGAAGAACAACCTCGAGCAGTCGCTGGCCGTAGTGCGCAAAGCCGTGGAGCAGCTCGGTGCCGGTCGCGTGTGGGTGGCAGGTTCGTGCTCGTTCCTTCACGTGCCCTACGACCTCTCGCTCGAAACCAAAGAGGAGAGTCTGCCCGCCGGCGTCAAGCGCTGGATGGCTTTCGCCGCACAGAAGGTGGAGGAACTCGCAGCCATAAAGGCTCTCGCCGCCGATGAGCACAATGCCGACTTCGCCGCTTACTATGCCGACAACCAGAAGGACATTGCAGACCGCCGCGTGTCGCCCCTCATCCACAACCCGCAGGTGAAGGAGCGCGTGTCGGCCCTTACCGACGCCGACGCCCGCCGCAAGTCGCCCTTCAGCGTACGCAAAACATTGCAGCACGACGAACTCCGTCTTCCGCTCTTCCCCACCACAACCAT
Organism: Christensenella sp. UBA1685; assembly: GCA_963600165.1. GTDB lineage: Bacteria > Bacteroidota > Bacteroidia > Bacteroidales > Bacteroidaceae > Alloprevotella. The sequence continues at coordinate 26,362 of CAVCAV010000007.1, forward strand.
CGGTTCGTTTCCGCAAACCAAGGAGGTGCGCTCGTGGCGTTCGAAGTTCAAAAAAGGCGAAATCACGGCCGAGGAATACGACAAACTGCTCAAGGACGAATGCCGCCGCTGCATAGAGTGGCAAGAAGAAATCGGACTCGATGTGCTTGTGCACGGCGAATTTGAGCGCAACGACATGGTGGAATATTTCGGCGAACAACTCGAAGGTTTCGCCTTCACGCAAAACGGTTGGGTGCAAAGCTACGGTTCGCGCTGCGTCAAGCCGCCCGTGATTTTCGGCGACGCCAGCCGCAAGCATGCCATGACCGTCGGTTGGACCACCTACGCCCAGTCGCTCACCCGTCTGCCCATGAAGGGCATGCTCACAGGCCCCGTCACCATACTCGAATGGTCGTTCGTGCGCAACGACCAGCCGCGCTCCACCACTTGCAAGCAGATAGCCCTTGCCATCCGCGACGAGGTGTGCGACCTTGAGCGCAACGGCATCAAGGTCATCCAGATAGACGAACCCGCCATCCGCGAGGGCCTGCCTTTGCGCAAGGACGGTTGGGACGAATACCTCAAGTGGGCCGTGGAAAGCTTCCGCATCTCGGCAAGCGGCGTGGACGACAAAACGCAGATCCACACCCACATGTGCTACTCCGAGTTCAACGACATCATTGAACACATTGCAGCCATGGACGCCGACGTGATAACCATCGAGTGCTCACGTTCGCAGATGGAACTTCTCAACGTGTTTGCCGACTTCCACTATCCCAACGAAATCGGCCCCGGCGTTTACGACATCCACTCCGCCCGCGTTCCCGAGACGCAGGAGATGATTGACCTTTTGAAGAAGGCCCAGCGCTACATCGACCGCGACAAACTGTGGGTCAACCCCGACTGCGGTCTGAAGACGCGCGGTTGGACAGAGACCAAGGCGTCCCTCATCCGCATGGTCGAAGCCGCCAAAGCTTTGAGACGCGAAGCGTAACGGCACGCGCAATCCCGTCAATAGGAGATGCCCGTCAACAAAATCCGTTGTTGACGGGCATTCTTTATTGACGGGATTTGTGCATAGCGCGGCAAACGTACTGCAGCTCTATTCTTTGTCAAGTCGCTTCAGTTCGGTCTTTATTGGTTTTACTTATTGCGAGATTGAAAGGCCAATGGGAAATACTTATCTTTGTTGCGGATAATCTATGAAAATCCTCAATGGCGTTGCGGATAATCTATGAAAATCCTCAATAAGAGTAAGTAGGCTGATTCGTTTGAAAAACGAATACATCAAAATGGGCAGTCTATTTCCATAGCCATTGCAGCATCCGAAATTCAAGCATAATAGTACATGGCAAAACAGAAAATCGTTGAACTGTCGCTGTTTCCCGAAGAGGAATTGCAGACGACGCCAAAAGCCGTAGAGAAAGAATACGACCTGACGGACCTGTTCGACAGACTTTCGCAGTCCGCCTTCCGCAGCCGTTTCCGTCTGACGCAGAAAGACCGCGCCTACATTGCAGCCAAGGGCCTCGACACCATCCGCCAGCACGCACGCGACTTCGTGGCCAAGCGTCTGGCTCCTGCCGTGATACCCAACGACGGCAAGCAGACTCCTATGCGCGGCCATCCCGTATTCCTTGCACAGCATGCCACGGCGTGCTGTTGCCGCGGCTGCTTCTCAAAATGGCACCATATCCCCGCCGGCCGCGAACTGACAGCAGAAGAACAAGCCTATGCCGTCGGCGTGCTGATGGCATGGATAGAAAAACAAATGGCGCATTAAGCGTCCGCCCTCTATGCACTACGCTCTATGCCCTGTGGGGGCGAGCTCTCCCGAGCTCGCATGGGCGACAAAGCAAATGCCACATAAAGCATTAGGTCTCAACCGCTTACAGGCCGTTCCAAGTCTCTTTTTGTCATATAAGTAAAATGCTTGTTTGCGCAAGCGAAGTCGGGAGACTTCGCCTCCATGCGCTTGCGCCCTCATGGCAAAGCACGTCGGCATGTGGCTATTTTAGGCCAAAAACGAAAAAACTTGCTCCAACACTTTGCCATTTCAAAGAAAGTCCGTACTTTTGCAACGCTTTCGGAAAGAAAGCAGCACATGGTGCCTATAGTTCAGTTGGTTAGAGCGTCAGATTGTGGTTCTGAAT
>CAVCAV010000008.1:0-26850 GCA_963600165.1 Christensenella sp. UBA1685
CAGAGCACGTGATTTGTAATCTCGGGGTCGTTGGTTCGAATCCGACAAGAGGCTCACCAAACACACATCAAAGGTTATGCAATACGCAATGTATTGTGTAACCTTTTTTCGTTATAATACGTGCAAGCGCAGGAAGGGGCGCAAACCATCCGCACATTTGCACATCCGCACATTTGCAAAGCGCCCTCCTCTCCTCATTAATGATGAAAAAACGCTGCGCGGCCGCCGCAACGGCAAAAGCACCTTTTATTATCCTCGTACATTTGCCTCCCAAATCACTACATGTAGGTATATACCTCCCTTTTTCATGCCCCTACCTTTGCATCCCGAAAATGAAACAGCAAGGACATTCAGCATGAAAAAGAAATTCAAGAAGAAATACGCCGCATTCGCGTTGCTCGCCGCGGTGCTCGTTGCAGCACTCGCAGGAGCGTGGAATGCATGGGTCAGCCCCACACGCATTGCATTTCTCAATTACCAGGCCATCCAGCTCGGGCAGATTGCCAAAGCCAACGACAGCCGCATGGTCAGCCTGAGCGAAATCACTGCCGACGATTTCGACCGCCTCGACCACTACGACATGATTCTCGTAAACGGCATGGGGCTTCGGCTCGATGCCGCACAGCGCGAAAAACTTCAGAAAGCGGCCGAAAGTGTGCCCACGCTCACCCATGCCGCCACCAACCCCGACAACAACATCAGTTCCGTTGACGGGTTCGACGCCGACTACCTCATGCAGTACATCGAAAACGGAGGGCGCAAAAACTTCCGCAGCATGCTGCAGTACATCCGCAAGTTCATCGACGGCAAGCGCTTCTTTGCCCCCGAGCCCGCCGTGGTGGAAGAGCACCCCGACTATCTGCTCACCCACTTCAACCCCGCCGACGAAGACGACGACGAACTGGGTTTCAACAGTGTGCGCGACTACAACGCCTTTCTCCAGAAGCACGGACTCTACAAAGCCAGTGCACCAGGCGTAGTGATTGCGGGATTCATGGGCGCTGCCGCCGACCTCGAGAAGGCTTTCGAGAAGAAAGGCTACAACGTGTACCGCGTCAACAGGCTGCAGCAGTTCATCGCCTCGCACGGCGCCGACAGCATCAGTCTGGCAGCCGTGGTCAACATGGCGCACGGCCGCATGGGCGACTGGTTCGTGGAGTTTCTGAAGCAGAAAAACGTGCCGCTCTTCTCGCCCCTCAACGTGAACCGCCTCACCGCCGACTGGCAAAACGACAAGCAGGGCATGGGCGGCGGCTTCCTCTCGCAAAGCATTGTCACCCCCGAAATAGACGGCGCCATACGTCCCTACGCCCTCTTCGCCCATCGCACCAACGACGAAGGCTTGCAGGAGGTCTACGGCATGCCCGACCGCATGGACGACTTTGTGGAATGCGTGGGCCGTTACGTCGGTCTCCGGCAAAAGGCCAACGGCGAGAAGCGCCTTGCCGTGTTCTACTTCAAAGGCCCCGGGCAGAACTCGCTCGTAGCTTCGGGCATGGAGGTGGTGCCCTCGCTCTACAACCTGCTCTGCCGCCTGAAGGCCGAAGGCTATAAGGTGGACAACCTCCCCGCTTCGGCCGAGGCGCTCGGCAAACTCATCCAGCAGCAAGGCGCCGTGTTCGGCACTTACGCCGAAGGGGCGTACACCGACTTCCTCGCCAAAGGCGAGCCCGCTCTTGTGAGCTCTACACAATATAAAGAATGGACCTCGAAAGCCCTTTCGTCCACGCAGCAAAAAGAACTGGCGAAGCTCCACGGAGAGTTTCCCGGCAAATACATGTCTACCGACAAAGGCGAACTTGCCGTGGCACGCCTTGAGTTTGGCAACGTGGCGCTCATTCCGCAGGTGATGGCAGGCGAAGGCGACGACGCATTCAAAATAGTGCACGGCACGGACCAGGCTCCGCCGCACACCTATGTGGCCTCATACCTTTGGGCCCGCTTCGGATTCCACGCCGACGCACTCGTACACTTCGGCACCCACGGTTCGCTCGAATACACGCCCCGCAAGCAGGTGGCCCTCGGCAACGACGACTGGAGCGACCGCCTCGTGGGCACGCTGCCCCATTTCTACCTCTACACCATTGGCAACGTGGGCGAAGGCATGATAGCCAAGCGCCGCACCTATGCCCAACTTCAGAGCTACCTCACCCCACCCTTCAAGGAGAGCCAACTCCGCGACACCTATAAAAAGCTCAGCGACGCCGTTGCGCTCTACGACAAGGCGCCATCCACCGCACAGGCGCTCAAGGTAAAGGCCATTGCCGTGGAAATGGGCATTGCCCGCGACCTCTCGCTCGACGCCAAGAACCTCAAGCAGCCCTACACGGCCGACGAGATAAGCCGCATCGAAAACTATGCCGAAGAACTCGTCAACGAGAAAATCACCGGCCGGCTCTACACCCTTGGCGTTGCCTACGCCGACGACGACATCCGCACGAGCGTCTACGCCATGGCCACCGACCCCATTGCCTACGGGTTGCTCAACGTGGACAAGCTCAAGGGCCGCGCCAAGCCCGACGCAGAGAAGCACAGCCAACTCTTCACCCGCCTCTATCTCAACCGCGCCAAGGCTACCGTAGGCTCGCTGCTCGGCGGAACGAAGGTGACGGACGACTACGTGTGCCGCTACATCGGCATCACCGCCGACGAACTCGCCATGGCGCGCAAGGTGGAAGCCATGCAGGCTGCGCCCGACCCCATTTCCATGATGATGCAGATGGCGGGCAGTTTTGCCAAAAAGAACGGCAAGCCGCACAAGCCCGAAACGCGCACCGTGAGCGAGCTGCGGGCGGCGAAGGTGTCGCACAAGCGCGACATACCACAGATGAGCCGCGAAGCTTTCGACAAAATGGAGCAAAGTGGACGTTTCCCGCAGAAGATGATGGACGCCATCCGTAAAGGACAGCGCTGGTACATTGCCGAACAAAAAGCGGCGAAGGGCCAAAAGACCTCATCCTCTGCAGCGGCAAATGGCAACGGCGACGGCAAAGCGCCCCAACGCTTCACACGCGAGCAAATCCGTCTGGCGGAAGCCATCACCTCGGTGGAGAAAGCGCTGACCAACGTGGGCCGCTACGCCGACGCGCTGCGCCAGAGCCCGGAAACAGAAATGCGCTCGTTGCTCAACGCGCTCAGCGGCGGCTACACCGCACCCTCTCCGGGCGGCGACCCCATAGTGAACCCCAACACGCTGCCCACGGGCCGAAACCTCTTTGCCGTGAACGTGGAAAACACGCCCAGCGAGGACGCATGGGACAAGGCGCGTGAACTCTGCGACAACACGCTCGCCCTCTACCGCCAGCGCCACGGCGGCGCATGGCCCCGCAAGGTGAGCTACACGCTTTGGAGCAGCGAGTTCATCGAAACGGAAGGCGCCACCGTTGCGCAGATTCTCTACATGCTCGGTGTGGAACCCGTGCGCGACGCCTTCGGCCGCGTCACCGACCTGCGGCTCATTCCCACCAAAACGTTGGGCCGTCCGCGCATCGACGTGGTGGTGCAGACGAGCGGACAACTCCGCGACCTCGCAGCCTCGCGCCTCTACCTCATCAACAAGGCCGTGGAAATGGCAGCCAACGCCAAGGACGACGCCTACGACAATCTCGTGAAAGCGGGCGTGACGGAGAGCGAACGCATACTGGTGGAGAAAGGCATGTCGCCCAAGGAGGCTCGCGAAGTGAGTCTGTTCCGCGTGTTCGGCGGTGTGAACGGCAACTACGGCACGGGCATACAGGCCATGGTGGAAGCCGGCGACCGCTGGGACAAGGAGAGCCAGCTGGCCGAAGTGTACCTCAACAACATGGGGGCCTACTACGGCGACGAGAAAAACTGGGAGAGCGTGCGAAAGGATGCGTTCGAAGCTGCCCTCTCGCGCACCGACGTGGTGGTGCAGCCGCGCCAGAGCAACACGTGGGGCGCACTGAGTCTCGACCACGTCTACGAGTTCATGGGCGGCATGAACATGGCCGTACGCAACGTGACGGGCAAGGACCCCGACGCCTACCTCGCCGACTACCGCAACCACAACCGAATGCGCATGCAGGAGGTGAAGGAGGCCATCGGTGTGGAAAGCCGTTCCACCCTGTTCAACCCCGCCTACATCAAAGAGAAGATGAAGGGCGGTGCAAGCAGCGCCGACGGCTTTGCCGACATCGTGACGAACACCTACGGCTGGAACGTGATGAAGCCGAAGGCCATCGACAAGGAGATGTGGGACGAAATCTACAGTGTCTACGTAAAAGACAAATACCACCTCGGCACGCGCGAGTTTTTCGAAAAGCAAAATCCTGCGGCGCTCATGGAAATGACGGCCGTGATGATGGAAAGCGCCCGCAAAGGGCTGTGGAAGGCTTCGCCCGAGCAGCTCCGCGACATTGCCCTGCTCCACACCGAAACGGTGAACAAGTTCAAGCCTTCGTGCTCAGGTTTTGTGTGCGACAACGCCAAGCTCCGCAAGTTCATTGCCTCGAAAGCCGACGCGGCCAGCGCCAAGGCTTATGAGCAGAACGTGGAGCAGATTCGCAACGCCTCGTCGGGCCAAAGCGCCGACAAGGGCATGGTGATGAAGAAGGAGTCGCTCACCGACGAGGCGCAGCAAACCACCACCGTGGTCAGCGGCATCGTCATCGGCGCCATCGTCCTCGCAGCCCTCATCGGCATCGCCCTCCTCGTGCGCCGAAGAAGGAAGAACTTGGAGGAATAGAAGCCTCCATATAAATACGCAAATCAGAAACGCTCAATATATAATGGAAACGCTCCTCATCGCAATGATGGCCATCGTTTGCCTGACGTTTGTGTGGAAACAAACGTTCCACGGCATTGCGGAACTGATGGCGGCGGCCGTGGTGCTGGCTTTCTTCACCGGCATGATGTGGCCCTTCGCCATCGAGCAGTCCGCCACGCAGATTGCCGCATGGACGGCCGACAGCCGGATCATGCTCGACATGGCGGTGCTGCTGAGCATCGACGTGGCGCTCACACTGCTCTTCTGCGTGACGCACGTCGACGTGGCAACGGCAGAACACGTCAGCACCCGCAAACGAACGGTCTACCGCGCACTGAAATATTTCCCCGGACTGCTCATCTTCCCCGTGCTCTTCAGCCTGCTCGTGAAACTGGTGTTTACGTTCACGGGCGTCGACTTCCAACTGATTTCGTGGAGCCTTGCAGCCGTGGTGTTCGTGGCGGTTCCCCTGCTCACGCTGGGCGTGAAACGGCTCTTGCCCGAACGTGCCATCCGCCTTGAAATGCTCTTTCTCCTCGAAGTGCTCCTCGGCCTCATGGGCATTGTGGGCACGGTGAACGGACGCACGGCCGTGGGCGGAACAAGCGAGGTGGACTTCAAGGCGCTGCTCGCCGTGGCGCTCATGCTCGCTGCGGGAATGGCGGCCGGCCTGGCCGTATACCGCATCAGAATGAACAGAAAAACTTTTGAACAATGAACTACATATCCGACGTACTCTTTTGGATTTCCACCGGACTGCTTGTCCCCGTGGTGGTTCTCCTCATCTTCTTTTTTCTCCGTTCGCTGCTCCTGCTCGGCGGCTTCTTCGGCCAGTATCTCTCGAAGCGGAAAACGGAAACGGCCATCCGCAAGGAACTCAACGCACTGACGGCCGAAAACCTCGACACGCTGCCCGAGCGTCTGCCCCGCAGCAAACAGGCCGTGGTGGTGGCCTACATGAAACGCATGGTGGAAAACCGCCACAGCACGGCGCGCGTGAACCGCACCGTCGACCAGTATGCACAGTTTGTGGACAAGGACATGTCGCTCCCCTCCACGCTGCTCAAAATGGGACCGATGCTCGGACTGATGGGCACGCTCATCCCCATGGGACCAGCGCTCGTGGGACTCTCCACCGGCGACATCGCCTCCATGGCCTACAACATGCAGGTGGCCTTTGCCACCACCGTGGTGGGACTCTTCTCTGCCGCCATCGGTTTCGTCACGAAGCAAACGAAGAGCCGGTGGTACAAGGAGGACATGAGCAACCTCGACTTTCTGGCTGACTTGATGGAAGAAGAAAAACAACGGTTATGAGACAACGACAACGCAACAGACTCTCCCACCTTACGGACGACGACGACCCCATGAGCGTGGTGAGCAACCTTTTCGACGTGGCCATGGTGTTTGCCGTAGCGCTCATGGTGGCGCTCGTCACGCGCTACAACATGACGGAGATGTTTTCGAAAGAGGACTTCACCATGGTGAAAAATCCCGGCAAGGACAACATGGAGATTATCACCAAAGAGGGTGAGAAGATCAACAAATACACACCCTCGGAAGACCAAAGCGCCAAGCAAGGCAACAAAGGCAAAAAGGTGGGCATCGCCTACGAACTCGAAAGCGGAGAAATCATCTACGTTCCTGAAGATTAGTTCTGCTCAAAGGCACACCTCATTTGCACATTTGCACATTTGCACATTCGCGAAGCGACACATTCGCACATTAAACTATCATGTCAAAAAGACTCCTTTCCTGGAAAAGCTACCATAAATGGGTGGGCATCGTCTTCTGCGTGTTCCTCCTCGTATTCTGCGCCTCGGGCATCGTGCTCAACCACCGCTCGCTCTTCTCGGCGTGCGACGTGAGCCGCTCCCTGCTCCCGTCCGGCTACCGTGTGAAGAATTTCAACAACGGGGTAATAAAAGGTACGGAACGCATGGCCGACGGACGCATCGTGGCCTACGGCTGCGGCGGCACATGGCTCACCGACACCGCAGCCTCACGATGGACGGACTTCAACGCGGGTTTCCCCACAGGCGCCGACCGCCGCAACGTGCGCAACCTCGTCCGCGCCAAGGACGGCACACTCTGGTGCACGACTAACTTCGACGTGTTCCGCCACAACGGCAAGGCATGGCAGCGCATCGACCTTCCGAAAGCCGACGAACGGCTCATGGACCTCACGCTCGCTGCCGACAGCCTCACCCCCGTGGCGCTCTCGCGTTCGGCGGTCTACGTCATCTCCCACACCGCCGACGGCACTCCTTTATACAATAAGGTGCAGCGCCGCGAACTGAAAGCGGCCACCCGCTTCGAGCCGCGCGAAACGCTCTTCCGCACCGTGTGGAAGCTCCACAGCGGAGAACTCTTCGGGCTTCCTGGCCGTCTCATCGTGGACGCCATCGCCGTGGTGCTCATCGCGCTTTGCCTCACGGGCATCGTGCTCTTCGTGCTCCCCTACTCCATCCGCCGCAACCGCCGCAAGGGGAAGAACGAGGCGTGCCGCAGCAGCGCACTCCGCCTCAAGTGGCACCACACGTGGCACAACCGCATAGGGCGCTGGACCATCGTGCTCACGCTCTTCCTCACCGTTACGGGCACTTGCCTGCGTCCGCCGCTCATGATTCCCTTCGTGCTTTTCAAAACGGCGCCCGCCAACTTCACCCGCAACGCCTGGCACGACCGCCTGCGCGCCATCCGTTGGGACAGCAAGGTACAGGCCTGGCTCATACACACGGCCGACGGTTTTCTCTACACCGATGCCGCGTTCCACGACGCACCCACCGTGCTCGACGCTTCGTCAACGCCGCCGGTTAGCCCGATGGGGGCCAACGTGTTCCGCCAGGAAGCAGACGGCACGTGGCTCATAGGCTCCTTCAGCGGACTGTTCCGATGGAACGGCGAAACGGGCGAAATCACCGACTGCTTCACGCAGCAAGTTCCCGAAAGGGGCTTCGGCGGTGCCTTGTCGGCACACCTCGTCAGCGGCTACTCCACCCACTTCGGCCGCACCGTAGTGTTCGACTATGCTTCGGGCGCAAACGAAGGCCGGCCGTGGAAACCTCAACCCGCACAGCTGGCGCAAGTGCCGCTCTCGCTCTGGAACGTGGCCCTCGAGCTTCACGTGGGCCGCTGCTATGCACCCGTCCTCGGTCCGCTCTCCGAACTCTTCGTGTTCCTCTGGGGCACACTCTCCACGCTCGTGCTCCTCTCGGGCTACATCATTCAACGGCGAATCCGCAAAAACAAATCACAACATTCATCCAACAAATAAACCTCATCTCAAAATGAAAAAGTTCTTTTCCATGATGGCCCTCATCCTGGGCATGGCATGCACCACCCTTGCATTCAACTCCTGCAACAACGACGACGACACGCCCGCCACGCCCGCCGCTGCCGAAGTGGCCGGCACCTACACGGGCAACGGCACGATGACCGTCATGGGACAGTCGTTCGACTACCCCAACGTTGCCTACACGCTCACCGCCAAGGACGAAACCACCCTCACGCTCACCATCCCCGCCACGGGTGAGGGCAGCATGAAGTTTCCCGACCTCAAAGTGGAAAACATCAGCGTGAAGAAGGCTTCCGACGGCACCTACCAGCTCGGCGAAACGGAATACAACGGCTCTGTCACAGTGGACGGCGCCACGAAAAACTACACCGTAACGGTGGCCAACTCCACCATAAGCGGCTCCACGCTCAAGCTCAACTACAGTCTGCAGTACGGTTCCATGCCGATGGCCATGGTCACCACTTTCGAAGGAACGAAAACAAAGTAACGCACCATTGAACATGAAAAGAAGAACCGTCGTCACGCTCCTTCTTCTCAGCGCGTTGTGCCCGAATCTTCAAGCCGCTGCGCCCCCCGACGTCGTGGGACGAGTGCTCGACGATTCGGGCGCTCCTTTAACGGGAGCCACCGTGCAGATTGAGGGAGGAAAACATTTCGTCACCACCGACAGCGAAGGACGCTTCCGCCTCGCCACAGCCACGGAGAAGGCCGTGCGCGTGAAGGTGAGCTACATAGGGTTCCGCACACAGAGTTTCGTGCTCCGTACGGACGAACACGCCGAGAGCCACACGCTGCGCCTCCAACCCAACGACACGGGGCTCGAACAGGTGGTGGTGACGGCCACACGCACACCGAAAGCGCTGAAAGACGCACCCGTAGTCACCAAACTCATCACGGAACAGGACCTCAAAATGGCCGACGCCACCAACATTCAGGACCTGCTCACGGAACGCCTGCCGGGACTGGAGTTCGGCTACGCCATGAACCAGGAAACCTCGCTCAACATGAACGGCTTCGGCGGCAATGCCGTGCTCTTCCTCGTGGACGGCGAGCGCCTCGCCGGCGAAACGATGGACAACGTGGACTACAGCCGCCTGAACCTCGACAACGTGAGCCGCGTAGAGATTGTGAAAGGAGCTGCCTCCGCACTCTACGGCGCCAATGCCGTGGCGGGCGTGGTGAACGTCATCACGAAGGAAAACTCCGAGCCCTGGACGGTCAACCTCAACTCGCGCTACAACACGTTCAACAAGGAGTGGCGCTACGGCGGCACGGTGAGCTTCAACGCCGGACGCTGGAATTCGCAGACCAACGTGCAGCGCACCACCTCCGACGAAGTGAAACTCACCAGCGCGCTGGACACGGAGTCGAACATACTGCGCATCTACGGCGGCGAAACGCTCAACCTCAAGGAGCGCCTCGCCTACCGGCTCTCCGACAAAGTGAAACTTACAGGCCGCGGAGGCTACTTCGCCCGCATCAGCCGGCGCGGCACCTACGACGACCACTACAAGAGCTACAGCGGCGGACTCAAGTCCACGATGGAACTTTCGCCCGACGACCGCCTCGAAATCTCCTACGCCTACGACCAGTACGACAAGGTGCGCTACATCGGCCAGCTCCGCACCCACGACCACGACTACAGCAACCGCCAGCACGTGGGCCACGCGCTCTACTCCCACGTGTTCTCAGCCCACACGCTCACCGTGGGCGGCGACTTTCTCAACGACTACCTCACCACCTACCAGTTTGAGAACAACACGGCCCACACGCAGCGTTCGGCCGACGCCTTCGCACAGTTCGACTACAACCCCTGCCGCTGGTTCAACGCCGTGGCAAGCGTACGCCACGACTGGTACTCGGCTTCGAAGGAAAACGCCACCACGGCGCGACTGGCCCTTATGGGGAAATGGACCGGCTTTTCGGTCCGCGCCAACTATGCCGGCGGTTTCCGTGCTCCCACACTGAAGGAAATGTACATGGCCTTCGACATGGCGGGCATGCAGATGATTTACGGCAACCCCGACCTCAAAGCCGAAAAGAGCCACAACTTCAACTTGGCTTTCGAGCACACGGGACGCATAAAACAGGCGGGCTTCCTCGGCGGACAGTACAGCCTCACACTCACAGGCTACTACAACCGCTACACGCGGCGCATCACCACAGAGGACTATGCCGACTTCGTTCCCGGCGAGGGCCAGCCCGACGTGGCTTCGCGCTACTGCAACGAGGACGGCGTGAAGGTGAGCGGCATCGACTTCAGTGCGCAGTACCGGTCCGACATGGGCCTTGGGGCGAAGCTCGACTACAGCTTTCTCCACGTAGCAGGCCGCAGCGTCGACTCGCAGTTCTCCCAGCCCCGCCCCCACTCCGCCACGTGGCGCATAGACTACGAACGCCAGTTCTGCTCGTTCTACCAGTTGAGCGCAGCGCTCTCGGGCCGTTTCCTCTCCACTCCCGACACGCAGCGCGAGAAGCACGACCGTGCCTACCAGCTTTGGAAATTCACGCTCCAGCAGCGCCTTTGGGACGCCGTGAACGTGAACTTCACCATAGACAACCTCTTCGGTTACCGACCGGACAAATACTACTGGAGTTCGGCCATGACCACGGGCCGCACCTACACCGTCGGCCTCTCCATCGACGTGGACCGCTTCGTGAAAGTGTTCTGACGCCAACAGCTTGCGCTTCCCGCAAGAATTCCAGTGCTTGAAACAAAAATTCCAAGGCTTGAAATTAAAATTCCAAGCCTTGGAATTTTTGTTTCAAAGCAAGGAACTCCGTTTGAAACTGCAGTTTGTTGATTTTCAACGGAATGCAGTTTTTCGCAGACTTTCATCAACAAAGCCAAAGCCGTTTGGCCACTTTACTTCTCCCTTTATTTTCTGTAATACGAAAAATATAATGCTTACCTTTGCCCTACAAACGAAAAAGCATACCCCATGGCAGACACCCCATCAAACGGCAAAGGGGAAACGCCCCGTCGCGGACGCCCCCGCACCGACAGCCAGCTCTTCACGTTTCGGGCACCGGGAACGGTGGCCCGCATGATCAGCGCACAGAAAAACAAGACCGACTTCATACTCTCGTGCATAGAAAAGCACGGCACGGCACACACGGCAGACACGTTTCGGGCCGTGAACGCTGCAGAGGTCAGGGACATTGCGCTGCCCTTCTTCGACCTCGCCGTAGTGGCGGGATTTCCCGTGCCGCTCGACAACGACGAGCGCAGCCAGGACATAGAGTTGCTGCGAATGCTCTGCCCCAATCCCGAGTCGTGTTACCTGATTCGTGTACAGGGCAATTCGATGATCGACGCCGACATCCACTCCGGCGACCTCGTCATTGTGGACAAAAGCAACCGCAACCCTTCGGAAAACGAAGTGGCCATGTGCGAACTCAACGGCGAGTATACGCTCAAGCGCTTCGTGAAAGAAGGCAACGAAGGTTGGCTCGTGCCCGCCAACCCCGACTATCCCCGCATCCGCGTGACGAAAGACGACGCCTTCAGCGTTTGGGGCACGGTGAGCTACGTCATTCACAAGCCGCGATAAGTGACATTTAAGAAGACAAGTCACAGAAATACACATCAACAATTCTTGTGTTTTTTGGAGAACAAAACATTCAAAACAAATAAAACAGGGCTACGCCTTTAAAAGATGAGCCAAAACATTTTCAGCGACGTGTTTTAGGCGCAGCCGTTTTGTTTGTTTTGGACGTTTTATTCTTCTCTCCAAAAATTGTCGTTGACTCGTATTGATACATTACAAACAGCAAACAACCGCACCGAAATATGTACGCACTGGTAGACTGCAACAGTTTCTTTTGTTCCGTGGAAAAGGTGTTCCACCCGGGACTGGCCAACCGCCCCGTATGTGTGCTTTCGAGCAACGACGGCTGCATCGTGGCACTTACGCCCGAAGCCAAGGCCGTGGGACTTCACCGCGGCGACCCCATCTTCAAAGTGCGCCACATTGTGGAAGCGCACCATGTGGCGGTGTTTTCCGGCAACATGTATCTCTACGCCGCCATGAGCCGCCGTGTGACCAACATACTGCGCAAGTCCATCCTTCGGGTGGAGAACTACAGCATCGACGAAAGCTTTTGCGACCTCAAAGGCTACGAGCGTTTCCACGACCTTGCCGAATTTATGCGCACGGTGGCAGGGCGCATCAAACTCTGGACCGACATTCCCGTAAGCGTAGGCGTGGCTCCCACCAAAACGTTGGCGAAGATGGGAAGCAAGTTTGCCAAAAAATATGCCGGCTACCGGGGCGTTTGCCTCATCGACACGGAAGAGAAACGCCGCAAGGCGCTTTCGCTGTTCGAACTGTCGGACGTGTGGGGCATAGGCTTGCAGAATTTGCTCAAGCTCAACTACCTCGGCATACACACGCCGCTGGAGTTTGCCGACAAGAGCGAGTCGTGGGTGCGCAGCCATTTCTCCAAACCCGGTGTGCAGACTTGGCTGGAACTCAACGGCCAGCCGTGCATCGACACCACCGAGGTGAAACGCCACAAGACCATCTGCACGAGCCGAAGCTTCGGAGAAATGGTGGCCGACCTTCCGGCGCTGCGAGCTTCGGTGGCCACGTTTGCCGCCAGCTGTGCCAACAAGCTTCGCGGACAGGGTTCGGTGGCCCGCACGGTGGTGGTGTTTCTCTGCAGCAACCGTTTCCGCGAGGACCTTCCGCAATACGAGAACGCAGCTACCGCCACGCTGCCCGTTGCCACGGCCGACACGCTGGAAATCACCACCGCCGCCCTCCGGCTGCTGGAACAGATTTACCGCCCGGGCATCCGATACAAAAAGTCGGGCGTGGTGCTGACGGACATCAAGGCTTCCAACCCGTTTACGCAGGACCTTTTCGACCCCATGCCCAACCGCCTTGAACGCATGCAGCTGATGAAAACGCTCGACAGCCTCAACCACCGCTACGGACTGAAAACCGTGAAGCTCGCCGTGGAAGGCGAGAAGGAACAAGCGTGGAAAGTGAAAAGCGCACACCGCAGCCCCAACTACCTCACCGACTTCAACGACATTCTCACCGTGAACGTATGAAATGGCGCATAAGACGCATAAAACAACGCGTGTAGAGCAGCAACGACCTCTTCGTTGCACGCTCTACACGCGTTGTTTGTATATAATCTTCGCGGCTTCGCCCTCTATGGGGGCGAGCTCTCCCGAGCTCGCTTGAGCGAAGACTCGTAGCGGAGACACAAAGCGAAGCATACGCAGCCTCACCCCTGCTCTTGCCCGTTCTCCTTTTCCCAGGCGTTCCATTCGTCGAGCGCCTTGTGCCAGTCGGTGGTTTCGTCGGCGGGAGCGGCTTCGAGCTGGCGCTGGGCTTCGTCGCGGGCCTTGTCGCGCGCACGTTTTTCCTTCATGGCGGCAATGGTGGCATCGTCGAGAATAAGGATGGCGCGGCGGTCGATGGCGGCCTGGAGTTCCTCCTCGCCGAAAGCCTTGCCCTGCTCGTTGAAGTCGGAAATGTTGAACTCATACTTCACGCGCAGGTCGTGGCGCACAAGTTTCTGCTGGTAACGGTTGCCCGCATTCTTCAAGCGGAGCAGTTTGCCAATCTGGCGTATTTCTTCTGCTGAAAATTTGTTTCTTCCCATAGCGACGGAGTGTTAGGGTTTCTTGAGTGCGAAAGAGTAGGCCACCACGTTGGCAAAGCTGATGAGCGGCACCACGAAACTTACGGCCATGGAGCCACTGAAGTCTGCCACAACGCCCATAAGCAACGGACCGATGGCGCCGCCCACGGGAGTCATCATGAGAAACGACGAGGCGCGCTTCGTCAGTCCGCCAAGGCCGCGGAGCGAAAGGGCAAAGATGGTGGGGAACATGATGCTCTCGAAAACATAAGTGAGCACCAGTGCCACGAGAGAAACTATGCCGAGGTTGAGCACAACGACAAACGTGGTGACAAACGTACCCAGGGCGCAGATGCGCAGCAGTTTGTCGCTTGCCATGTGCTGCATGATGCAGCTTCCCACCACACGGCCCAGCATGAACAGACCCAAACCGCCGAAGGCCAAGGCCACGGAGGCTTCGCGAGGCGTCAGCCAGTTGCCTTCCGTCACATAGTTGACGAAGAAACTGTTGATGCCTATCTCTGACACTTCGTAAGAGAGAAGGGCCACAATGCCAAACACGTAGAGTTTGTGGCTGAAGAGCTTGCGGAGCGGCGAAGCGCCGGCAGACGTTGCGTCAGCCTCAGCCTCACTGTCAAACGTATGGGGAATTTCGGGAAGGCGCACGAAGCAGAACACTACGGCCACGAGGAGCACCACAATGCCCATCACGATGTAGGGCAAAGCCACGTTGCCCGTTCCCTTGTCGCTGAAAAGCAGCAGACCGCCGACGAGCGGACCGCAGATGCAGCCCAGTCCGTTGAAACTCTGCGCGAGGTTGAGACGCGAAGCTGCGGTGGAGCGGTCGCCGAGTTCGGTAACATAAGGGTTTGAGGCGGTTTCAAGAAAAGCCAGTCCGCAAGCAATTACGAAGAGCGAGAAAAGGAAACAGGTGAACGCCTGCGCTCCCATGAGCGAGCTGGGCCAGAAGAGCAGCGAGCCTATGCCGAAAAGCAGCAGGCCGGTAATCACTCCTCGGCGGTAGCCGTGGCGGTCTATGACGAGACCGGCGGGAACGGCCATGAAGAAGTATCCGAGGTAGAACATCACCTGAATGAGCGACGACTGCGTTTTTCCCATGTGCAGTTCCATTTGGAAATGCTTGTTGAGCACGTCGAGAATGGCGTGGGCAGCTCCCCAAAGGAAGAACAGCGACGTGATGAGCGCAAAGGGCAGAATGTATTTCCGGCTTACCAACGCGTGGCGGCCGGAGGTGGAGTTTTGTGAAGACATACTATATAAATATAGGGATGTAGGCAGGCGGCATCATTCGCCCTCGTAGTGGTCGAAGAGGAAGTCGTTGTAGGGATATTTCTGCACGTGGAGCTGGCGGATGCGGGCATAGAGGAGTTCCTTGAGCTCGTCGATGTTCTGTCGTTCGCGTGCGGAAATGAAGATGCAGTCGTTGCCCAGTTTGGCCATCCACGTGTGCTGGAGTTCTTCAAGCGAAACGTTCTCGGCGGTAGCGGGCGTGAGGTCGTCGGCGTCCTTCTCTTTCCAGGTGTAAGCGTCCATTTTGTTGAAGACGAGCAACTGCGGCTTCTCGGAGCAGCCGAGGTCGGCGAGCGTGGAGTTTACCACGTCAATCTGTTCCATGAAGTCGGGGTGCGACACGTCTACCACATGCACCAGCAAGTCGGCCTCGCGCACTTCGTCGAGCGTGCTTTTGAAAGAGTCGACGAGGTCGGTGGGAAGTTTGCGGATAAAACCTACGGTGTCGGCAAGGAGGAAGGGAAGGTTGTCGATGATGACCTTGCGCACGGTGGTGTCGAGCGTGGCGAAGAGTTTGTTTTCGGCAAACACTTCGGTCTTGGCAAGAAGGTTGATGAGGGTGGACTTGCCCACGTTGGTATATCCCACAAGGGCTACACGGATGAGGCGGCCGCGGTTTTTGCGCTGCGTAGTCTTCTGTCGGTCGATGTCGGCCAGGCGCTGCTTGAGGAGCGACATGCGGTTGAGAATGATGCGTCGGTCCATTTCGAGCTGCGTTTCGCCCGGTCCGCGAAGACCCACGGAACCTTTACCGCCGCCCGAACCCGAACCGCCGCCCTGACGCTCGAGGTGGGTCCAAAGGCGTTGCAAGCGCGGCAGCATGTAGCGGTATTGCGCCAGCTCCACCTGCGTTTTGGCGTTGGCCGTCTGTGCACGCATGGCGAAGATGTCGAGAATGAGGCTCGTGCGGTCGAGAATCTTCACCTTAAGTTCGCGCTCAATGTTGCGAAGCTGTTTGGCAGAGAGTTCATCGTCGAAGATGACCATGCCCACTTCGCGTTCGTTTTCCTCTTCCTGCTCAATGTAGGCACGGATTTCTTCGAGCTTTCCCTTGCCCACGTAGGTCACCGAACTGGGACCGTCGAGGCGTTGCGTGAAGCGCTTCACCGTGACGGCGCCTGCCGTTTCGGCAAGGAAAGCAAGTTCGTCGAGGTATTCGGCGGTCTTGCGCTCGTTCTGCGTCTTGGTAATCAAGGCTACGAGTACGGCGGTTTCGGCCTTTACCTCTGTATTTATGAATTCTTTCATACGATGTTTGTTGCTGTTTTTAATGAGGGTGCAAAGTTACGAAGAAATTGCACATGAGTGCACCTTACAGGCTGTCCTGTGGGCGTTTAAGGAGAATGTACATCACCACGGGGACGCCCAAAAGCGGGGTGATGGCGGCGAGGGGAATGGTGCCGCGCTCGCCGGGAAGGTGCGAGAGGACGAGGGCGAGCATCGCTACGTCGGCTCCCATCAGGGCCGTGGCGGGAAGGAGCCTGCGGTGGTCGGCCGTGCGGAGAAGCAGGCGCGCCATGTGGGGCACGGCAAGGCCGATAAAGGAAATGGGGCCGCACACCGCCGTCACGGTGGCAGTGAGTGCGCCGGTCAGGAGCAGAAGCCAGGTGCGGGTGCGGCGCACGTTGATGCCGAGGTTCGTGGCGTAGTCGTTGCCGAGCAGCAGGGCATTGAGCGAGCGGTACATGAAGAGCAACGCAGCAGCCGGCACGGCTATGAGCACGGCATAGAGCGGGAGCATGGTACGTGTGGGGCCGGAGAAGTCGCCCAGCCCCCACACCATGAAGGAGCGCACGCCGTCGGCCGTGGCATAGAAGCTGAGCAGAGCGATGACGGCCGACACTGCAAAACTGAGCATGACGCCCGTGACGAGCAGCGCCAACGTGCCGCGGAGCACGCTGCTTGCCACGCTCAACACGGCTATTACGGCGCAAGCTCCGACAAAGGCGGCTGCCACGGTGAGCAGCGTGCCACCAACGCTCACCATGCCCATTCCCAGACTGCCGCCCAAACCCAAAAGGGCCACGGCAGCACCGAGAGAAGCGCCGCTGTTCACGCCGAGCAGCGAAGGGTCGGCGAGCGGATTGCCGAAGAGCGTTTGCATGACGAGGCCGCTCAGCGCCAGCGCCGTGCCGGAGAGCAGGGCGGTGACGAGTTGCGGCAAACGCGACTCGAGCACCACGAAATAGGCGGTGGAAGCCTCGTCGGCATTTCCCGCAACGACGTTCCACACCTCGCCCACGGGCAGACTCACGCTGCCCACCAGCAGGCAGAGCGGAACAAGCAAAACGAAAAGCAAAAGGGGAATGCGCATGGGGAAAAACAGGAGTGAATGAACGACAAGTTGTGGGGAGAGTAAAATAAAACGTCCAAAACAAACAAAACGGCTTCGCCTAAAAACGAGTTTGCAAAACGTTTTGCCCGTTTTGTTTCCACTCACAAAGGCGGAGCCCCGTTTTATTTGTTTTGGGCGTTTTATTCCATTAAATATTGCTTACATCAGCTCAAGAATGCGGCGGCGGCAGTCCTCCATGAGCCAGTTGGGCGTGGAAGTGGCTCCGCAAATGCCCACGCTGCGGATGCCGGGTGCAAACCATTCGGCATGGATGGACGAGGGAGAGTCTACGAGATAGGCGTGGGCGTTTACCTGACGGCAGGCTTCGTAGAGCACACGGCCGTTGGAACTCTTCAGTCCGCACACAAACACCACCACGTCGTGGCGCGAGGCGAAAGCGCGGATGTTGGGCAGGCGGTTGGCCACTTGTCGGCAGATGGTGTCGAAGTAGCGGAACTCTGCAGGGGCAACGATGTGCTGCGTGATGTAGTCCACCACGCTGCGGAAACCTTCGAGCGGCTTTGTCGTTTGGGAGAAGAGGGCGATGCTGCGGGTGAAGTCGAGGCGGGCGGCTTCTTCCTTACACTCTATGACGATGGCCTCGCCGTCGGTCTGTCCCACCAGACCGAGCACTTCGGCATGGCCGCGCTTGCCGTAGATGACAATCTGGGGCCGCGGTTGTTCGTCGTAGACACGCTTGATGCGGCGCTGAAGTTGAAGCACCACGGGACACGTGGCGTCTATGAGGCAAATGCCGCGTTCCGAAGCCTTGCGGTAAGTGGCGGGCGGTTCGCCGTGGGCACGCAGCAACACCTTCGTGCCTTCCGGCAGTTGGGAAAAGTCGTCGTGGTTGATGGTGCGGAGTCCCATGGAGTGCAAACGTTCACACTCGCTGCCGTTGTGTACGATGTCGCCGAGACAGCAAAGGCTGCTGGAAGCGGCAAGTTCTTCTTCGGCTTTCGAAATGGCAGTGGTCACACCAAAGCAAAAGCCGGAGGCAGAATCTATTTCCACTACCGGCTGTTCATTGGTACGTGCGTCGTTTGACGTGGGAGAGGGTTTGGACATAATTTAGAATGATGAACCATTACAACTTAAACTCTACGGCGAGACTGATTTTTACGGGGGTGGGCTGGCCTGTGGCGTCGGTGCCCGGCTTCCATTGCGGCATGCTCTTGAGGGCGGTCATTGCGGCACGGTAAATCTGCGTGTCGAATGCATTTTTCACTTCAAAGTCCTTGGCATATCCGTCCGTGCCTACAATGAAACTCAGTTGCACCACGCCCTGCTTCTCCGAGCGGATGCACGACTGGGGGTAGACCATGTGGTCGTCTATCCATTTCATGAAAGCCCTCGGGCCTCCGGGAAACTCCGGCATGGCATCTACCACGTCTGTTGGCACAATCTTCTGCTTCGCAATGGGAAGGTCGGGATTGTTGATGTTTGTGGTGTCAACAATGGGGGTGGTTATCATTTCCTGATCGGGGTCGTAGGTGACGGGGCCGTCGGCGCCGATGGTGCTTAAGGGCGGAAGACCTTCCACAATGACCGGTGCACCTCTTTTCGCTCCCGGTGCCATGCGTTCGTGCGGTGCCATGCGTGCCGTGGCGAGGAACTTCATCTTGTAGCCCTCTTTCAGGTCCGACGGCTTGTGGGAGAAGAAAGCGTCAGCAGCCTCATCCATGTTTTTCTTGATGAGGTAGTGCGTATAGAGCGTCAGTCCGGCATAAAACGCAGCCAGGAAACCGAACGTCCCCACCACTGCCGCCAAGGCACGGACATAGCGCATGCCGGCCTGCGCACGAAGCCTGTAAGCTCCGTACGCCTTGTTGCGCCCCTCAAACACGAGGTCACACCATTCCTTTGAAGACAATAAATCGGATGAACGCACGTTAATGTATTTAGGGTGGTTCTATAGATTACCACCGAATTATAGGCAAGTTCGCTCTAATGGCGTTTTGTCATCTTTCGGGCTCTTTTTCGCCCAAAGGCGGACTTTAAGCGAAGGCGGGCTGAAGGCCCACAAGAACATAGCCCGGGGCAAGCGAAGCGACACCCTGGGTCAAAGATATTCCTACGGGAATGCGCCCTGAAGGGGCAAAAGAATATCATGTAGCCATTCTGTTGCCCTTACAGGGCGTACAATCTGGGTGGTTGCGGAAACCCAGGGTGTCGCTTCGCTTGCCCTGGGCTATGTTCTTGCTGGGCTTTCAGCCCGCTCCTCGCGCAAAACCCACACTGGATTCCGCACCGCCTGCTTTGGCGGAGCAAAAGCAGTGCAAGGTGAGCGGAGAGGAAAAGAACACGCAAGTATTCTTTTCCTCTTCCGAACCGCATCCTGCTTTGGCGGAGCAAAGGTAGTTCAAATAGAATTTTTATAGTAACTTTGGCCACAAAAATACAAGCCCATTAATGAAATTAAAGCGTTTCTGCCCCTTGTTTGCATTGCTTTTTACCACATTGCAAGCTCAGGAGAGCACATCATCCTACAACGTGCTGCGGCTTCCCACCTCCACGCATACGGCGGCACTCGGCGGACAGAACATCTCGCTCATAGAGGACTCACCCTCGGCGGGATGGGCAAACCCCGCACTCTATGCCAATGCCAGCGACCTTTCGCTCGGGCTTGATTTCATGACCTATTTCGGCGGAAGTTCGTGGATGGGCGCACAGTTCACCAAAGCCGTGGGCGAGCGCCACACCGTGGCCGTCAATGCCCACTACATGAACTACGGCAAGATGGACGCCACCGACACGGAAGGCAACGTCACCGGCTCGTTCTCCGCCAAGGACATCGTCGTTGGCGGCGGCTACAGCTATCTGCTCTCCGACCGCTGGAGCGGCGGCGCGAACGTGAAGTTCGCCTTCTCCTCGCTCGAAAGCTACACCGCCGTGGCCATGGCTTTCGACCTCGGTGTGAACTACTACAACGAAGAGACCGACTTCAGCGCTTCGGCCACTTTGCAGAACTTCGGCCTTCAGCTCCGCAACTACGACGATGCCGTGCGCAACCATCTGCCCTTCTCGCTCAACGTGGGTCTGACCAAAGGCATGAACCACCTTCCCGTGCGGTTCCACATTACGCTCGTCGACCTCACCCGTTGGAAGAGCAGCTACTACGTCATTGCCAACGACGACAAAGCGCCCAACTTCACCCGCAAAGCCCTGAACCACCTTGTGTTCGGCCTGGACATCCTGCCCACCGACCAGATTTACCTCTCCGTAGGCTACAACTTCCGCAGGGCTTACGAGCTGAAAGCTTCCGGTTCGTCCCACCTCGCAGGCATCTCCGCCGGCGGCGGCGTGAACCTCAACCGCTTCCAGTTCGGCATTTCCTACGCCAAATACCACCAGGCCGGCAACTCCCTCATGTTCACGGCCGGTTACAAACTATAAAGCTAACCATCATGCCGACCGCACAGGAACATTCCACTCCCGTGCGGCCGGCATCATTCATTTATTCCGTCATTATATAATGTCTACCGAAACAAGCAAACGCATCATAGTGGCCATCGACGGCCATTCCTCTTGCGGCAAGAGCACCATGGCCAAAGACCTGGCCCGCGAAGTGGGCTACATCTATGTCGACACGGGAGCCATGTACCGCACCGTCACGCTTTTCGCCCTTCAGCACCAGCTCTTCAACGCCGACGGCAGCGTGAAGGCCGACGAACTTGAACGGCTCATGCCCGAAGTGAACGTTTCGTTCCAACTCGACGAAACCACGCACCTTCCCCTCGCCTGCCTCAACGGCAAGGTGGTGGAAACGGAAATCCGCGGTCTTGAAGTGAGCAGCCACGTCAGCCCCATCGCCGCACTGCCTTTTGTGCGCACCGCCATGACCCGCCAGCAGCAGCTGATGGGCAAGGAGAAAGGCATCGTGATGGACGGCCGCGACATCGGCACCGTGGTGTTCCCCGAAGCCGAACTGAAGATATTCGTTACGGCCTCGGCCGAAGTGCGCGCGCAGCGACGCTACAACGAACTCACCGCCAAAGGACAGCAGGTGAGCTACGACGACATTCTCCACAACGTGCAGGAACGCGACTACATCGACTCGCACCGCGCCGTGGCTCCCCTTCGCCAGGCCGACGACGCGCTTCTGCTCGACAACAGCCATCTCACCATTGCCGAACAGAAGACTTGGCTCAAGGCCCGTTTTGCGGAATGCACCGCACAGCCTTCGCAGCGCCTTTCCGACGTGCAGGAGGGCATAGCCGAAGCCCTTCGCAGCGTGCCCTACCCCGAGCGCCCCGAGGGTCTCTACGAACCCATTGAGTATGTGCTTTCGATGGGCGGCAAACGCTTGCGCCCCACCCTACTCCTTTTGGCCCACAGCCTCTATCGCCCCAACTGGCGCCTGGCGCTTCCGGCTGCCGTAGGACTGGAAACGTACCACAACCACACGCTGCTCCACGACGACCTCATGGACCATGCCGACATGCGCCGCGGAAAGCCTACGGTCCACAAGAAGTGGGACGAGAACACGGCGGTGCTCTCGGGCGACACGATGCTCATCATGGCTTTCGAGCATTTCCTTTCGTGCCGTTGCTCACACGAGGGGGAACTGCTGCGCCTCTTTGCCCGCACGGCGCGTGAGATTTGCGAAGGACAGCAGTACGACGTGAACTTCGAAAGCCGTACGGACGTTACGGAGGAAGAATACATTGAGATGATTCGCCTGAAGACTTCCGTGCTGCTCGCCTGTGCCGCCAAGGCCGGAGCGCTCATTGCCGAAGCGCCCGAAGCGGACGCCGACGTGCTCTACCGTTTTGCAGAGAAAATAGGCTTGGCCTTCCAGTTGCAGGACGACTACCTCGACGTCTACGGCGACCCTGCCGTGTTCGGCAAGAAGATTGGCGGCGACATTCTTTGCGGCAAGAAGACGTTCCTTCTGATCAACGCGCTCCGCCGCGCCGACGCCGACACGCGTGCCGTGCTCCTCGCCTTGCTCGACGACAAGGAACTTCCCGCCGCCGAAAAGATCCAGGCCGTTACGGACATCTACAACCGGCTCGACATTCCCACCGTCACGCTCGCCGCCATCGACCACTTCTATGCCGAGGCGCGCAAGGAGATAGAGCAACTCTCCATCCCCGAAGCGCAGTGGCAGCCGCTGTGGCAATATGCCGAGTCGCTCCTCGGACGAAAGAGCTAAGGCCGCACCGCCAACGGGCAGAAACAGTTATGACCAATTCATGGTCCGATTCAAGGATGTTCATGTGAAAGAGAAAAACATGAACCGCCATGAATTGGACCATGAATTGGTCATAAATTATTTTGTGCGCAAGTTCGTCCTCATGGGCGAAGCCACATAAAGCTCCCGTCGACCTCTATTCCACCAAAAGGCTGATGCTGGTGAGGGCGGCGAAGATGAGCATATTCTGCGAGGTGTAGCCGAGGATGCAGTTGAGTTGGCGGCCTTCGTTGATGCGTACCATCTTGCGCCACGTGAGCATGTGGGGAAGGAGATAGAAGAGGGGAAGGAGTGCGCACCACATATGGCCGTGAAGGGCCATGAGCGCCACGCATACGTAGCCCGCCACGCCTTGCAGCAAGTAGAACAGCGAACCGAAGCGTTCGCCCAGCGCCACGATGAGCGTGCGCTTGCCGCTCTGCGCATCTTGATGACGATCGCGGTAGTTGTTGAGCACGAGAAGCGTGTCGGTCACCAGTCCGCAACCGGCGGCGAGCCACCACACGGAAGGCGAAAGGCAGAGCGCCTGCACGTAATAGGTTCCGCACACGGGCACCAGACCGAAGAACACCCACACGAGCACGTCGCCGCAGCCCATGTAGGAAAGCAGCGTGGTGTAGAGAAAGGCGAATACCACGCATGCCACGCCGATGCCTATGAGGAAAAGTCCGCCGAAGGGCAGCAGACAGAGTCCGCAGGCACAGGCCAACACGAGCATCACGGCTATGCCGCGACGCATCTGCCGTGGGGCAATCCACCCTTTGGCGCAAGCGCGGTCGGGTCCGAGGCGGTCGTCGCGGTCGGTGCCTTTGAGGAAGTCGTAGAGGTCGTTGATGAAGTTGGCGGCTATTTGCATCAAGGCGGCAAAGAGCATACAGAGCACGGCGGGCTGCCACTTGAAGTGGCCTTCAGTCGCGGCAAGCGCCGAGGCGCACACCACGGGAATGAGAGCTGCGCTCAAGGTCTTTGGCCTTGCGGCATATATCCAATGCTTTATTGTGGGCATAATATGAAAAAGGTTTGGGCGGCTATTTCCGCACAAGATTTATTCATCAGCGGCGTTCTTCCCCACGTATGGGGGCGACGATTGAATCGTCGCGTTCTAAGCGACGATACACTTTTTTTACATGAATGTGCCGTGTAGAGCGCGACGATTCAATCGTCGCCTCCATAGGCGGTGCATGTCGTTGCCATGAACCAAATCGGCGCGAAGTCGCTATTCAGGCCCCGCCTCACTATTTCTCGGGCAGATAGTCGAGGAGTTCTTTGAGGTTTTCGGGGTTGCTCCAGCTCCAGAGGCGGTTGGCCATCAACACCTTGAAGGCTTGCTTCTGTTCGGGATCGATGACTTTTTTGAACTCGCTCTCGTTGGCGGGGATTATCTTGCCGGCCACGCTGAAGTAGTACTTGTCCTGAAGGGGAATGCCCGTGTCTTCTTCGCGCTGCTGGCCGTCCATCTGGAGGAAGACGTTGAAGTCGGACATCTCAAAGAAGGGCAGTTCGCTCGAACCGCTCGTCTCCTCGCGGTAACGCTTCATGTTGACGGAGGTCACGCAGAGCAGGTAGTTGTAGCCCTTCTGCGCCACCACTTTTGCCATGGCGGAGTCGACCTTCATAAAGTGGAGCGAGTCGAAGTCCACGCCGTAGATGCCGCGGGTGTAGGCACGGATTATCTTTCCGTCCTTCATGAAGCAGAGCGAGGCGTCCTTAAGGTAGATGTTTGCCTTGGCTTTGGCAATGCGGCCGAAGGACTGCTTCACGTTGGCGTCACGAAATTCGGGAAAGAGAAATACGGTTTTGCTGCGCTTGAGTTCCTGCACCTGCTGCGCTTTCATGCCGAGCGGAAGGGCGCAAAGCAGGGCGAGGAGGAAGAGGGCAAGATGATGTGTTGCGGATTTCATGGTCTATGCATTTATGTTACTTTTCTTCGGCTTTGAGCTTAAGGCGCACAAAGTTTTCGATGAAGTCGGCGGTGCCTCTTATGCCAAGCACGGAAGAGTTGATGCAGAGGTGGTAAGTGTCGGCAGCGCCCCAGGTGCCCGAACTGTAGAAGTTGTAGAAGCTGGCGCGCTCTTCGTCGCCGTTTTCGATGAGTTTGCGGGCCTGCTGCTCGTCGCACTCGAAGAGGCGACACACGTTGGCTATGCGGTCCTTGAGGTCGGCGGCCACGAACACGTTGACGCAGCGGGGAAAGTCGCGCAAGACGTAGTCGGCGCAGCGGCCTATGAAGATGCAGGAATGGGTTTCGGCAGCCTTGCGGATGGCGTCGCCCTGAATGCGGAAGAGGTTTTCGTTGGAGAGTTCGTTGTTGTAGTAGGCGCTGCCGCCTCCCACGAAGGGGATGATGTTGCCGAGGGTGCGGAGGAAGGAGTTTTTCTCGTCGGAACGCTCGAACACTTCGGGGCAGAAGCCGCTTTCCTTGGCGGCGAGGTTGAGGATTTCGCGGTCGTAGTAGTTGATGCCGAACTTTTCTGCGAGGATGTGGCCGATGGCGCGTCCGCCGCTACCGAGTTGGCGGCCTATGTTGATAACGAAGGGTTTTTCCATAATTGTATGTGTGGGATGTCTTTATATATATAAGGGGAATGGATAACGTTAGAGGCTCGTGGAGGTTTGCCTGAGCTTGAGTTTGCGCACCTGCTTGATGAGGAGCACGATGGCGAGGATGGATGCCAGGGCGTCGGCCGTGGGTGCTGCGTGCCAGAGTCCTTCGAGGGGGTCGTGGAAGACGTGGGGAAGGATGAAGATGGCGGGCACGAGGAAGATGAGCTGACGGGTGAGCGAGAGGAAGATGCTCTTCTTGGCAAAGCCGATGCTCTGGAAGAAGGAGGTGGAAACGATTTGCATGCCCACGATGGGGAACATCATGACGATGCAGCTGAGGGCATGGGAGGCCATGCCGATGAGTTCGGGCGAATCCTTGGCGAAGAGCGTGACGCAGGGTGTGGAGAAGAACGTGCCGACAACGAAGCCGGTCATCGTAACGATGGTGGCGATGATGAGCGCGTGTTTCAACACGCCGACGACGCGGTCGTAGCGCTGTGCGCCGAAGTTGTAGCCGGCAATGGGCTGCATGCCCTGGTTAAGGCCGATGACCACCATCACGATGAAGAGCACCAGGCGGTTGCATATGCCGAAGGCGCCCACTGCCACGTCGCCGCCGTAGGTGGTGAGGCTGCGCGTCATCATGGCTGCCACGAGGCAGGCGCAGAGGTTGATGAGAAACTGCGGAAGTCCCACGAGGAGCGACTCGCTGATGATTTTCTTCTCGGCTCGCATGATGCCTTTGTGGAGGTGTATCATGTCGTTTTTGTTGCTGAAGAGGCGTATCTGCCAGCATAGCATGCAGAACTGCGCGATGATGGTGGCGAGGGCTGCGCCGCGTATGCCCCATCCGAGCACGAAGATGAACACGGGGGCGAGGCAACAGTTGAGAATGACGGTGCCGAAGGTGGCGCACATGGCTTTCTGCGGACGGTTGGTGGAACGCAGCAGGGCGTTGAGTCCGAGGTAGAGGTGGGTGATGACGTTGCCGGCGAGAATGACGGTCATGAAGTCGCGGGCATAGGGAAGGGTGACGTCGCTGGCGCCGAAGAAGCGGAGCACGGGGTCGATGAAGAACTGGAGCACGGCACCGAGGGAGAGTCCGAGGGTGATGTTCATGATGAGCACGTTGCCGAGAATCTTCTGCGCGGTGGTGTAGTCGCGCTGTCCGAGTTTCACGCTCATGAGGGTGGCTGCACCCACGCCCACCATGGCGCCGAAGGCGGCGGTGAGCGACATGAGGGGGCCGGTAAGTGCAAGGCCCATGATGGCCTCGGGACCTACGCCCTGCCCGATGAATATGCCGTCCACGATGTTGTAGACCGACGAGGCTGCCATTGCCACGATAGCGGGAACGGCATACTGTACGAGGAGCTTGCCTACGGGCTTTTCAGCAAGCACATTGAATTGGTTGGCTTTGTTTTGCTGTTCTACGTTTTCGTTCATAACGGTGCAAAATTACTTGATTCTTTTGCCATGTGCCAAGATTCGGCGAGGGATTCGGCACAGTTTTCACGATTTTAAAGTATTGGGAGGGGGCGAACGATGGGGGCAGCGCTTCGCGAATGTGCAAATGTGCAAATGTGCAAATGTGGAATGCTTGTGAGGGCGCAAGCGCATGGGGGCGAAGTCTCCTGACTTCGCTTGCGCGAAGGTGTGCGCCCCCTATGGAGGCGACGTTTGAAACGTCGCGTTCTACACGGCATTAAAGCGATATCTTGAGGGCACAAGCGCATGGGGGCGAAGTCTCCCGACTTCGCGCTCTACACGGCACATGTTGGTTCGTGTAGAGCGCGACGTTTCAAACGTCGCCTCCATAGAGGGCGCAAGCCGCGCAA